>CAYTYL010000029.1:9009-20053 GCA_964441715.1 uncultured Muribaculaceae bacterium | reverse complement strand
CGTCGACAATTTGATCGCCGAATTGAACCGATATCAAAAAGAATATATTCCGCTTGATGAAAAAGGCAGAAAGGAGTATTATCTTTCCCGACGCGAATGCTTCAACAGAAGAAAGGGCACAGACGTCGAAACAGCCGCACTGTTCATATTCCTGAACCGGACCTGTTTCAACGGGTTGTACCGTGTGAACTCCAAGGGTGAGTTCAATGTTCCTCACGGCAGATATTCAAACCCTAAGATTTGCGACGAAATCACATTGAGAGCGGACTCTGCCGTTCTTCAGAGAGTTGAAATTCTCTGCGGTGATTATGCGCAGACAGGCAGATATGCAGATGACAATGTATTGTATTATTTTGACCCGCCATATCGCCCCCTGACAGAAACTTCTGCATTCACATCTTATACAAAAGAAGGCTTTGACGATGCGGAACAGGTGCGGCTTCGTGATTTTTGCAAACAGATAGCGGAACACGAAGCTCTGTTTGTGGCGAGCAACTCCGACCCCAGAAATGTGGACGATGCGGACGATTTCTTTGATCATCTCTACAAAATGTTCTCTGTCAAACGGGTTTCCGCTGCAAGAATGATCAATTCAAAAGGAAACGGACGCGGTGCCGTTTCTGAAATAATGATTTCAAATGTTGTCGACTCCTGATGCTATGAGAGATTTCGATACCTGGCTTGCGAGCTTCAGGACATCCATCGCCGATTATAAATATTACGTTGATTTTGATAAGGTATTCAATAATGTCGAGTCAATTAAAATTCCGCTCAACATATTGAATTCGCTCATCGGTTCAAAGAACATTGAAAACGAATTCAGAGACATTCTTGTACACTATCCGGAGACTCTTAGATGCATTCCTATCCTTTTGGCCAAACGTGAACTTGACATTATGGCCATGGATGAAGAGGGACAGAAGGATTTTCATTTCGATAAGCCTGACCGTACCGAAGAGGATTATGTTAAATTCATGCGGAAAACGGGTCTTTTTGACTTGATGGAGAACCACATAGTAAACAATCTCGTGGATTACGTCACAGGCATAGAGACAGGCCTTGATTCCAACGGACGCAAGAATCGTGGCGGTCATCTGATGGAGAATCTGGTAGAAAGTTTTCTCCGCAAAGCAGGTCTAATCAAAGGCAAGAACTACTACAAGGAAATGTATATCCATGAAATAGAGTCTAAATGGGGAATTGACCTATCTTCGATTTCCAATAACGGAGGTGCGGAAAAGAGATTCGACTTCGTCGTGAAAGGAGAGAAAACCATTTATGGGATTGAAACAAATTTCTACACCAGCGGCGGTTCAAAACTGAACGAAACTGCCCGGAGTTATAAAACCCTTGCTTTGGAAACCAAAGATTTGGGTTATTTCAAATTTGTCTGGTTTACAGATGGCCACGGCTGGTTCAATGCGAAGAACAATCTGAAGGAGACTTTCGATATTCTGGAACATCTGTACAATATTGCGGATCTTGAAAACGGACTGATTTCTAAAGTGCTTGTTTAAATGCCTACGGCCTATTATAAGTCGGACAATAAAGATTTTACTCTTTTGAAGGGAGATTGTGTCGAACTGTTGAATTCGTTCAACTTTAAGTTTGATATGATTTTCGCCGACCCTCCGTATCATCTTTCAAACAACGGGATCAGCGTACAGAGCGGGAAAATGGTCTCAGTCAATAAAGGTGACTGGGATAAGTCCAACGGATATGAGGAAGATTACCTGTTTGATAAATCCTGGATTGAGGCTTGCAGGGAAAAGCTGAAGGACAATGGTACGATTTGGATAAGCGGCACATATCATAATATTTTTTCCGTAGCCCGATGCCTGACCGAGTCTGGTTTCAAAATCTTGAACTGCATAACCTGGGAAAAAACAAACCCTCCGCCAAACCTGTCATGCAAATATTTCACTTATTCTGCCGAATATATACTTTGGGCCCGCAAAGAGCCCAAAATCCCGCATTTCTTCAATTACGAGCTGATGAAGAAAATAAACGGCGGCAAGCAGATGCGTGATGTCTGGCGGCTGCCGGCCATCGCTCCGTGGGAGAAGTCCTGCGGCAAACATCCTACTCAAAAGCCACTGTGCCTTCTGTCGCGAATCATCCAAGCCTCAACGCTTCCCGGCGCATGGATTTTCGATCCTTTCACGGGCAGCAGCACAACCGGTATCGCCGCCAGCCTGTTAGGACGCCGCTTTCTCGGCATAGACCAGAAAGAAGAATTCTTAAAACTGAGCAAAGCCCGTCGGGAAGAGCTGGACAATATCAATCGCAGGAACGAACTTCTTACAAAACTGGAAAAACAGGCCAATCTGTTCAAAGATTTTGATGCTCTGTGTGAATCGGAAGATTATTATGGTCCCGAGCTGCCATTCTGATGGCCAATCCGGAGAAGATTGGATACAGCCGGCTTTGCCATATCGGAAAAGCTGAGTATATTTGCAGTCCGAAAGTAAAGACACGTACGGGGTGTGGCGCAGTTGGCTAGCGCATCTGCTTTGGGAGCAGAGGGTCCTGTGTTCGAGTCACAGTACCCCGACAAGGAAAACGGCAGCGGAGGATTTTCTCTACTGCCTTTTTCTTTTGAAAAATAAGGTGTACTTGCCCAAAAAACTGATCGGGCCCCGAAAAGATTGAGGTATAATCGGTATAATTGACGGCCGGCGGCACGTCCCTCAATGTCAGTCCTGCTTCAGGAATGCACGTACCTTCTCGTAAGCGATGTGATACGATGCCTTGAGCGAACCGACCGACGTGTCCATTATCTCCGATATTTCCTCATATTTGAGATCTTCGAAATAGCGCAGCTGGAAAACCATCCTCTGTTTGGGAGGGAGCTTCGCCACAGCCTTTGCGAGAAGACGCTCGGCCTGCGTGGCGTCAAAATACGGATCATCGTCTATCTTGCTTTCTTCCTCGGCGGAAAGGCTCTTGAAGGACAAAGCGGCCCGCAGCCTTTGCCTGCGCAGGAAATTCAGAGACTCATTCGTGGCAATGCGCCAAAGCCATGTAAAAAGCCGCGCCTCCCCTCTGAAAGAAGGAAGCGCGGCCCAGATTTTTATGAATATTTCCTGAAGGATGTCGTCAGCGTCATCGTGGCTGCCCGCAAAACGGCGGACATGCCAGTACAGGCGTTCGCTGTAAGCGTCCACAATGGCGTTGAAGGCTTTTTCAAGTTCCCCTTCACCGAGCAATGATATGATTTCCGTATCCGTCACCGGTGGAGGGAAAACATCAAAAACTGTTCCTCAGGCAAAGGGACTAAAGCATGGACTTCACCTGGTTGTAGACATTGTCCGCGGTGAATCCGAGTTTTTCGTCAAGAACCTTGTACGGTGCGGAAAATCCGAAGGTCTCCATGCCGTAAATCTTGCCGTTGTCTCCTACGAGACCCTGCAATGTGCACGGGAGGCCTGCGGTCATGCCGAAAATCTTGGCTCCGCGCGGAAGCACGGATTCCTGATACTCTTTGCTCTGGCAGCGGAACAGTCCCTCTGAAGGAGCGCTCACGATGCGGAGCTTGACGCCGTCCTTGCGGAGCAGTTCAGCTCCTGCGGCAAGCGTGGCGACTTCGGATCCCGAAGCGACGAGGATGACGTCCGGATTCTCATCCGCGCCGGCGATTATGTACGCGCCCTTGCCGGCCTGGGTATAATCCGTGCCTGCGGGAAGAGTGTTTATGTTCTGACGGGAGAAGATGAGACCTGTCGGAGACTGGGTGTTCTCCATGGCAAGCTTCCAGCACTCCGTGGTTTCATAGGAATCCGCAGGACGCAGGACAAGCATGGAATTTTTGCCGTCGTGGCGTTTGAGCTTTTCCATGAGACGTATCTGAGCCTCCTGTTCCACGGGCTCGTGGGTAGGACCGTCCTCGCCTACACGGAACGCGTCATGAGTCCAGATGAACTTGACCGGAACCTGCATCAGAGCAGCCATGCGCACGGCAGGCTTCATGTAGTCGGAGAATACGAAGAAGGTACCGCAAGCCGCGATGACCCCTCCGTGGAGCGCCATGCCTATGCAGCAGCATGCCATGGTGAGCTCGGATACTCCTGCCTGAAGGAATGCACCGCTGAAGTCCCCGTGTGAGAAAGCATGGGTCTTCTTGAGGAAGCCGTCCGTCTTGTCCGAGTTGGACAGGTCGGCGGATGCGCAGATCATGTTCTCTACCTGTTCGGCAAGAACTCCCAGTACAGCTGAAGAAGCTGAACGCGTGGAGTCATTCTCTTTCTGCGCGACCTTGGTCCAGTCTACTGCAGGAGCTTCCCCTTTGAGCCATACGGCAAGCTTGGACGCCTTGTCCGGATTTTCCTCCGCCCATTTCTTCTCCTCCGCATAGCGTTCGGAGCAAATCTTTTCAAGCTCCTCCGCACGGGCTGAATAGAGAGCCTTCACTTCATCGAATATGGTGAAAGGATCGTCCGGATTTCCTCCGAGATGCTTGATGGTGTTCACATAAGCTCCGTCTCCGAGAGGGGCTCCATGAGTCTTGCAGTTTCGTTCATAAGAAGAGCCGTCGGCCTTGAGCGCACCCTTTCCCATCACGGTCTTGCCGATGATTATGGTAGGACGTGAAGTCTCGGCTTTCGCCTCACGGATGGCTCCACGGATGGCCTCCGCATCGTTGCCGTCTATCTCTATGGTCTTCCAGCCCCATGCCTGATACTTCAATGCGGTGTTCTCCGAAGTGACTGCATCGCATTCGGTTGACAGCTGAATGTCGTTCGAGTCGTAAAACATGATGAGGTTGTCGAGTCCGAGCTTTCCGGCCAGACGGCCTGCACCCTGGGAGATTTCCTCCTGAATGCCTCCGTCGGATATGAAGGCATAGATTGTCTCCTTGGCGAAAGTGGGATTGCCGGTCCTTGCCGCAAGGAACTTGGCGGCGATGGCCGCCCCGACCGCAAAGGTATGGCCCTGTCCGAGAGGGCCGGAGGTGTTTTCTATTCCTCTTGTGACATCAAGTTCAGGATGTCCGTGCGTCGGCGAACCCCACTGGCGGAGCTGCTTCAGTTCGTCCATACTGTACTTGCCTATGAGGGCGAGCTGGGCATAAAGCATGGGGGCCATGTGGCCGGGATCGAGGAAAAACCTGTCCCTTCCGGCCCATGACGGATTCTTGGGGTCATACTGGAGAAACTCCGAGTATAGAACATTTATGAAATCAGCACCGCCCATTGCTCCGCCGGGATGCCCTGACTTAGCTTTTTCAACCATCGCAGCCGCCAGAATGCGGATATTGTCCGCGGCGCGGTTCATTACTTTGATGTCGTTTGCCATATGAACATGAGTTATTTTATTTGTTTATCCTTTCGGTGGATCCTCCAAGCTTGATGGATGGCTTAAGGACAATCTTGGTAGGAGCTTCACCGTTGATCATGCTTGTGAGGAGTTCCACGGACTTGACGCCCAGCTCTCTGAGAGGCTGAACGATGTGGGATACCGTAGTGGTGTAGAGACTGTAGATGTCGCTTTCGTCAAAACCTACGATGGCAAGATCCTGCGGAATTTTCAGACCGAGCTTCTTTATGGCAAGCAGAACCTGCTCGGAAAGCGAATAGGTGGGAAGGAACAGGCCGTCCACTCCACGGGAAACCGCATCCTTGACTATCTTCTCCACGTCTTCGGAGGCGGTGGCATAGGTCGTGTAATGCACCTTGACGCTGTCGTAAAGGTCATTGTCCATCATGGCTTTGCGGTAACCGTTCTCTCTCTCGGAGAAGCTGGAAATGCCCAGGGTGTAGGATATCATCTCCACCTTCCTGTAGCCGTTGTCGATCATGGTCTGGGTAGCCATCTGGCCGGCCGCAATGTCGTCGAGAAGCACTTTCCCTACGAAGTCCATTTTTTCTATATCTCTGTCAAGCAGAACGATAGGCACCTTGGCGTCTATCGCATGAGAGAGAGATGCCTCGCCGTTGGTACAGGGAGCGACGATGATGCCGTCCACATTGTGGGCAAGCACCGCGTCCACTACGCTTGCCAGACGTTCGGGGCTTTCCTCCGAACTTGCGAAAAACACGGTGTATCCGGCCTTTCCGGCTTCTTCTTCAATGCAGCGAGAGATGCCTGCAAAGAATTTGTTGGAAATGTCGTTGGGAATGACGGCTATGGTGTTGGAACGTCCGCTTCTGAGGGATGCGGCGGCATAGTTGCGCCTGTAGCCGAGCCTGCTCGCGACTTCCAGAACTCTCTGGGCCGTGTTGTGGTTGACAGGGCAGTCCAGACGTCCGTCGGGCCCGCGTCTTGCGTTCATGACGAATGACACCAGCGTGACGGAAACTCCCGCCTCCCTGGCGACCTCTCTGATTGTGATTCTTTTCATAATTTATGTTCTTGTTGATTGTTTCAGGATCAATATCTCGGCAGGAAGCCTTTGTCCATCAGCACTTCCGCTATCTGAACGGCATTGGTGGCCGCACCTTTGCGGATGTTGTCGGATACGCACCAGAAGTTGATGCCGTACTTCACGGTAAGATCCCTTCTCAGACGGCCTACAAACACATCGTCATGGCCGAGTGAGTTGATGGGCATGGGATATACATTATCGGCGGGGTCGTCCTGGACAGTGACGCCGGGAGCGCCGTCCCAGATAAGGCGTATGGAGTCCAAAGATTCGAAATCGTGTTCGAACTCCAGATTCACGGACTCGGAATGGCCTCCCAGAACAGGCACGCGCGCGCATGTAGGGCTCACGCCTATGCTGTTGTCCCTAAGGATTTTGTGGGTTTCATTCACCATTTTATCCTCCTCTTTGGTGTATCCGTTCTCAAGGAACACATCGATATGGGGAATGACGTTTTCGTCTATGGGGTGAGGGAATTTCGCTTTGTATTCGCCCCATTTCTTGCCGCTCCGCTCCTGTTCCATCTGATAGACAGCCTTGCTGCCGGCACCGGTGACCGACTGATACGTGGAAACGACTATCCTCTTCACGCCATATTTGCGGTGCAGCGGCGCTACCGGAAGCAGCATCTGTATGGTGGAACAGTTGGGGTTCGCGATTATGTAATCATCCGCCGAAAGCACATCGGCATTAACCTCGGGAACGACAAGTTTCTTGGTCGGATCCATCCTCCAGCAAGAGGAATTGTCAACCACACGGCATCCGGTGGCCGCAAACCTTGGAGCAAGCTCCCTGGAGACCGAAGCGCCGGCAGAAAAGAGGGCAAGATCGGGTTTGGCCGCAATCGCGTCATCCGCACTCATCACGGTGTATTCCTTGCCGTTGAACACAATCTTTTTACCGACGGATCTTTCCGATGCGACGGGATAGAATTCAGTAACCGGGAAGTTTCTCTCGGCAAGGACTTCCATCATCCTTGTGCCGACCAGTCCCGTCACTCCAACAACTGCAACTTTCATTTTTTCTCCTTTTTTATTCTTCTACATCAAAATATCATTCAAAACTCCGCTTGCGGTCTGATATGCCCCGGCACCTGCCCCCTGGACTACGAGAGGTGAAGGGTAAAACTCAGTGGTGATGATCGCGGAATTGTTGGTGCCGCTCAGACCGTACAGAGGATGCTCGGGGCCGACTGCCTTCAATCCCATGGATGCCTTGTAACCGTCACCGGTCCGGACCAGAGAAGCTATGAATCTCTGCCTCAATCCCTTGGATTCAGCCTCCTTGTACGATGCGGCGAAGCTGTCTTCAGCGGCGGCAAGCTTGTCGAAGAACTCCGTCACCTTGCCCTTGAAGAACTCCGGACCGAGAATGGGGGTAATGTCCACATCGGCCTCGTCGATGGCCGCCCCGGCTTCGCGGCTTATTATAAGAAGCTTGCGCAACACGTCCCTTCCGCTCAGGTCGAGTCTCGGATCGGGCTCGGAATATCCGGCGTCCTTGGCGTACCTCACTATGTCGCAGAAGGTTTTCCCGTCTTCCCCTCCTTTGTATGTGGAGAAGATGTAGTTCAACGTGCCGGAAAGGACAGCCTCTATTTTGGAAATCCGGTCTCCGGAATTGACGCTGCGCGATATGGATTCAAGGATGGGCAGGGCAGCTCCTACGGTGGTCTCATATTTCAGCGACACTCCGTTGGCCACGGCCGCCGTCTTTAGAGCCTTGTACTGGCTGTACGGTGCGGCGAAGGTGATCTTGTTGCTTGCCACCACGGAATATCCGTTCTCGAAAAGGTTGAGGTATTTGTAGGAAATGTCCGAACTTGCGGTGCAGTCCACGAATATGGAGTTCTGCAGAGAGGTTTCCGCCAGTTCCTCGAAGAAAGCCTCGTCCGCGGCGGATTTGCCGGACGCCAGCTGGGCGTCTATGTCCTTGAGCTTAAGGCCCTCCTTGTCGAAGATGTATCTGCGGCTGTTGGAAAGGCCGGCCACATGCAGCCTTTTTCCGGTCCGCTCGGCGATCGAATCCCTGTTCTTGGAGAGGATGTCCAGGAAGGCCTGCCCCACGGTTCCGTAACCGGCTATGAACAGATTGATGTCCTTGTAGCTCGATTTCTCGAAAAATTCGCTGTGGATGTACTTGATTGCGGGCTTCACCTCATCGGAAGAAACGATTACCGAGATGTTCCTTTCGGAAGAGCCCTGGGCCACGGCACGCACCGCGACGCTCCTTTTACCGAGAGCCGCCATCATGCGTCCTGTGGTGCCTTCGTGCCCGAGCATGTCGTTTCCGACCAGACATACTATGGAATATCCGGTCTCTACTTTCAGAGGGTTCAGCTTGCCCAGGGAAATTTCGTACGCGAAGCACCTGTCCGCAGCCTCCTTGGCCTTGGCGGCGTCTTTTTCGGACACGGCCACGCACATGGTATTTACCGAGGAGGCCTGAGTGATGAGGATGATGCTTACGTCATGTTCGCTCAAAGTCTGGAAAAGACGGTATGAGAAGCCCGGAACGCCTACCATTCCGCTGCCTTCAAGGGAAAGCAGGGCTATGTTGTCGGAATTCGAAATGCCTATGATGTTGTTCCTGCTCCGGGGAGGGTTCTGCTCGATGACCGTGCCTTCGCCTTCCGGATCGAAAGTACATTTCACATAGATGGGTATGCGCTCATTCACCACCGGCTGTATCGTCGGAGGATAGATGACCTTAGCTCCGAAGTGCGAGAGTTCCAGCGCCGCCCTGTAGGATATGTGCTTTATCAGGGTGGCGGAAGGGACTACCTTGGGGTCGGCCGTCATCATGCCCGGCACATCTTTCCATGTCTCCAGAGCCCGAGCCTTGCTGCCTACCGCATAAAGGGAAGCGGAATAGTCGGACCCGCCCCTTCCGAGCGTGATCATCCTGCCTTTCCCGTCGGAGGCTATGAAGCCCGGAGCGACAAAAAGTGTCTTTATGGGATTGGATTCTATCATGTCCTCGACGTTGGCATATGTCGTCTGGAAATCGACGACCTCCTTGCCGTTGTCTGAACGGGTACGTATGATGTTCCGGCTGTCCACCCATTTGGTGGAAATTCCTATGGACGCCATCTTGGTGGCAAGGATTCTGCTGGAGATGAGTTCTCCGCAGCCCTGTATCGCATCCAGGCTCGTCTTGCTCAGCTCTCCGAGAAGGAATACTCCGTGGGCGATGCTGGAAAGGTAGCCGAAGGTCTCGTCGCAGGCCTCCAGGGATTCCTCATGCTTCTCGATGGGAAGGAGGGTTTCTATGATCCTATGGTGCTTGTCTTTGAATTCTTCGAGAATATCCTTGTATGATTCGTCTTTTTCCGAAGCGAGCCGTCCGATTCTGATCAATGCGTCAGTAAAGCCTGAGATGGCCGAAACTACAGCTATGGTCTTGTCTCTTTTGACCGCTGAAGCTATGATGTCGGCGCACTTGGCCATGTTTGCGGCATCTGCCACGGATGTCCCGCCGAATTTGAGTACCTGCATAAGTTATATTGTCTAAATTAGTTTCTGTTTCAAAGCCCGGCCAGCACTGGAGAGATGATTTCCGTTATCTGAGCATATTCAAGCAGGAAACCGTCGTGTCCGTAATGGGATGTTATCATGTGATAGCCGGAGCCTTTTATCATGTCGGCCATGGCCTTCATCTCATAGGGAGGGAATATCACGTCCGTGTCTATGGATATGACCGTGACCTGTCCGATGTCTATGCTGCCCAGCGCTTTTTCCAATCCGCCGCGTCCGCGTCCGGAATTGTGGCTGTCAAGCGCATAGGAAAGATACCAATATGAGTAGGCGTCGAACCTGTCGGCAAACTTCTGTCCCTGATATCTCTGGTACGAGGCGCACCGTTCCGCGAAGAGGCAGTTCTCGTCCGCTTCAAACTGCTTTCTGTTATAGCCGTCCTCGCATCTGTAAGAGAGCAGCGCAATGGAGCGTGCGCATTTGAGGCCTGCCTTGCCGCCGTCCAGGTCCCTGCATTCGCGGAAAGTCGCATCTGCCTCGAGCGCCATTCTCTGGGATTCCTCGAATCCGGAAAGCCATGGAGTTATACGAGCCAGCGTGGCGATGTAGGCCGCATTTTTCACCACTCCGGGATACATTATGGAGTATTCTATGGCCTGGAAACCTCCGATGCTCGCCCCAACGAGCAGATCTATATGCTCTATGCCGAGGTGACGGCGGACGAGCTCCAGCCCCCTGACGATGTCCCGCACGGTGATTTTGGGGAAATCGAAAAAGAAGGGTCGGCCGGTATCCGGATTTACGGAGGAGGGGCCGGTGGAGCCGTAGCATGAGCCTATCATGTTGACACATACCACGAAATACTTGCCGGTGTCGATGAGCTTGCCTTCCCCCACCAGTTGCGGCCACCAGTCGGAGGGGTCGGAATTGGCAGTGAGCGCATGGCAGATCCATATCACCTTCTGTCCATGATAACCCCCTTCAGAGCAATGGTAGACGAGATTCAGTCCTTTTATCTCTCCCCCCGCTTCAAGGAAGAAGTCTCCGTCATATACAAAACTGTGCTTTTCCATTTTACCGTTTCTTTTTCCACAATGCCACGACCGTCTGGCCGGGATGCAGCTTGACCTTGCGGTTCTTTGCCTTTCCTGTCTTGAAGTTCACCTCATTCGCATATATGCATCGGCTAATCTTCATGTCCGTATTG
>CAYTYL010000029.1:0-8999 GCA_964441715.1 uncultured Muribaculaceae bacterium | reverse complement strand
CACCTTGCGTCTGTGTTTCTTTGAACTCGTGACAATGGTGATGTAGGCGTCCGGGGTCTCCATAACCCTCATCGCTATGCCTGTATAGCGCCTCCGGAAAACCAGAGGACAATCCCTGACGACCGGCGCGAGTTCCTTTCCGAACAGCTTTGAGATTTTGGCGTGATGTCCTGCCTTCAAAGCCCCCATGCCTATGACGGAAGGAATCCATAGCACCGTCCCCCTGCCGTACTTGTTCCTGAGCATCCTTACCGATTCGCCGGAGGCGTCATTGCGCATGATTCCGTTGAAAAGGTGGACCCACATTTTCTTCCTGCCTATTCTGAGCTTGTAGCAGCCCGGACGGCAGTTGTACTCTTCCACGTAGCCTCCGAACACGTCCTTCAGAGGGAAGTCCGAGCTGAAAACCGAATTGAGGTTTTCATCGTAACAGAAGCTAAGGCCTTCTATGATGACCTTGCCTCCGCTCTTGACGAACCGGCGTATGGCATCATAATACCTGACCGGGACTGAAAGCTGCCCTGCGAAAACCACGCATCTGCCTTTCCCGCTTTCATCCCAGGGATATTCGGAAATCTCTCTGAAATCCGCCTGGATTCCCCTCTCCATGAGCACCTGGCAGACAGACAAGGCATCTTTCATGGCACCGCCGCAGTGCCGTACCTCATACTCGTCCTGAGGCAGGTCGTCGCGGCGCAGGACGGATTCGGCTCTGGCAGTGTCCAAGGTATATATCATGGTCACCGGGGAAACGGCCGGGACCGCATCGTCAAACAAAGTCTCGTTGTCTTTCAGACAGGTGGCAATCTCCTTAACGGCAAGCGAGCGTTCCGTCATGTCTCCCTGCATGTTCAGCAGAGACATCTCCCCGGCCCCCATTCCGTCCTTCTTGGAGTTCACCGACTGCATGAACACTCCCTTTGCACCGCTCGCCACGGCAGTCCACAGCCACTGCGCCATCTCCTCCGGCGCGGGACTGAAACTTCTGCGGCCCACGTAAAGATTGCTTCCGCCCTGTATGCCCGTGACCCAGAAGGAGTCTTTCCCGGAGGCGGAACGGGTCATGTCGCACATGGCGGACACGGCGGTCTCCACGCTGCGGTGGTGATAATCCGAAAGGTCTATCCCCGGAAGAATGGACAGGCCGTTTTCTATCACCTCATGTGCGGAATCCAGCATCTTCACAAAGGAAGCGTCGGCTCCGGGAACGCATTTTTCCGATTCCCCGTGGATTACCTCAAGCGCACGGGAAGAGGCGGCAGAGGAGACATCCCATGCGAGAAGACCTTCTTCCGTCCTGTAGCGGACAACTGCCTTTTCACAGAAAAGCTTGTCCACCGGCAAGGTCACGACTACCTTCATGGCGGAACGTGACGCGGCACGGAACACTTCATCGCAGCAGGAGAGGACTTCCTCGCCGTAGGAGCTGTCAACAGCGATCCTGCACACGTTCATCCCGCAGGAACGCATGGTCCTGAAGGCGCGGTCTATCTGTTCCGCCGTCTGTCCGGGGTCTATGTTGAGCAACGCTCCAATCCAAATCATCGGGAATCCTCTTAAAAGGTCTGAATCCGTTATGGCTGCCAGATATACGCCAACGGATACGGCCCTATCTAAAACGCTAATATAGCAAGAGGATTTTACATTTTTATGTTTTAACCTAAAAAATTTAGATATTTTTTACTCCCAGCAGTCCAGTTTCAGCTCCGGGAACATGGAACGGTGAAAGACAGGATCTTTCACGCCCGCCCTCTTCTGCCGGCAATAATCATCCAGCAGCCGGAAGGCATAGCGGCACAGCAGAGAAATGGCGAAAAGGTTGCACGCCGTCAGCAGCGCCATGAACAGATCGCCGATGCTCCAGACAAGATCAAGGCTTGCGAATGCTCCGAGGACCACCACGACACCGCCCGACAAGACACGGTAAATCAAAAGCACATATTTCTTTTTCGTCAGGAAGCGTATGTTCACTTCTCCGTAGAAGTAGTTGCCGATTATGCTGCTGTACGCAAAAAGGAATATGGCCAGAGCCACGAAATACTTCCCGAAAGGTCCTATCTCTGATTCCAGAGACGCCTGGGTGAGAGCGATCCCGTTCAGCCCGGAAGACGCGGCATCCACACTGCCGAAAAGGATTATGAATGCCGTGCAGCTGCACACGAGAAGGGTGTCGGTAAACACGCCCAACGCCTGTATGAGGCCCTGCTTTACAGGATGGCTGGTGCTCGCGGTTGCGGCGACGTTGGGGGCCGAACCTTCGCCGGCTTCATTGGAGAACAGTCCGCGTTTTACACCGTTCATTATGGTGGCGCCTATTCCTCCTCCGGCTATCTGCCTGATTCCGAAGGCATTCTCGAATATCAGGGCAAAGACTTTCGGAAAAAGTTCTATTCTGCTTATTATCACATACATGGCAAGCACGAGATAGCCTATCGCCATTACGGGAACTATCACGCTGCTGACTTTGGCTATTCTCTGTATGCCCCCGAACACGACGGCGAGGGAGATGACGGCCAGGATGCAGCCCACAATCCGGGGATCGAAACCGAATGCCACATTGAACGCATCGCAGACGGTATTGCTCTGTATGGAGTTGTAGGAGAGCCCGAAAGTGAGAGAGATGAGAATCGCGAACAGCGACGACAGCCAGGGCATCCGGAGGCCTTTCAGAATATAGTATGCCGGGCCTCCTATGAAAGAGTCCTTGGACTTCTTCTTGAAAAGCTGGGCGAGCGTGGACTCGACGAACGCCGTGGAGGAATCCAGCAACGCGACAACCCACATCCAGAACACGGCTCCGGGACCGCCTACCGCTATGGCCGTAGCCACTCCGGCAAGATTTCCGGTACCCACTCTGGTGGCGACCGATACGGCGAATGACTGGAAAGACGACACATGTTTTCCTCCCTTGTCATGTTTGGACGCGGAATCCCCCAAAAGGCGGAACATTTCCCCGATCATTCTGAACTGGACGCCCCGGGTCTTTATCGTAAACCACAGCGCAGTGCCCAAAAGCGCCGCTATAAGCACGTACGCCCACAAGGCGTCGCTGACCGTTGAAACAATTTCCGTCATGATTTCTCCGTATGTTCCTGTTTTTCCATAAATTTATAACATGTTTTTGATTTTCCTCCCCATTATATGAAACTTCTGATGGATGGTTGACCTCCGCCCGGCAGGAAGTTCTACGTATTTCCGCTCCTGCCGGCAAACCTTCCGTACTGATTCGCCGGCGGTTCATGCAGGTTTGTGCCGTTTTTTGTTTAGATTCGCGGACAAATTGAAAAGGACATGATTACTGACAAGATAAGCGACATAGTGAGGCAGGCGTCCTCCCTGATGGCGGGAAATGACTTCAAGATAGAGGAAAAGGACGGCGTGACCAACATCGTAACTTCCTCGGACATAGCCGTTCAGGATTTTCTGGTCGAGAAACTCGGAAAACTTGTCCCAGGGTCGGGTTTCATCTGCGAAGAAGAAGACCTGCGGGATTCCAGCGAAGAATATGTCTGGATAATCGACCCCATAGACGGCACGCAGAACTACTCCAGGGGAATCCCCGACTGCTGCATTTCCGTAGCCCTCGCCAGAAACATGGAACTCATCGCCGGAGTCGTGTATTCTCCCGGCAGAGGCGAGCTTTTCCGCGCCGAAAAAGGTGGAGGAGCTTTCCGCAACGGCAAACCCATACATGTGTCCGGCAGAGATTTCTCCAACAGCCTTCTCTACACGGCCGCGAGCACATACAGGAAGGAATGGGCGGGATATTGCTTCGACATCATCCGGGACATCTACATGGAATGCAATGACCTGCGAAGGAACGGCTCAGCGGCCATAGAACTCTGTCTCCTCGCATGCGGATATGCCGAACTCTACTTTGAAATGCGTCTCCAGCCATGGGACTATGCGGCTGCCAGCCTCATTCTGCAGGAAGCGGGAGGATTTGTCGCCGACTTTGACGGCGGACGCCCCTCGCTCGTGAAAGGCTCAATGATCGTGGCGGCAAACAAAAAATCTTCTCTGGACCTCTGTCTGGAGAAGATTCATAAACATCTGGACAAACTGCCTTACTGATTTCCTCTAAGCCAAGGCTATCAGCACCAGAAGCTGTGCCGCAAGGACCCTCAGGAACATGGACAGAGGGTACACGGTAGCATAGTTGATGGAGGTGTATTCCGTACCGTAGGCGTTCTGGGCGAATGCAAGAACGGCCGGATCGGTCGTACCTCCGGAAAGCAGACCGCAGATCTGGTAGAAGTTCAGCTTACAGACATATCTGGCTATAAGTCCCGTGAGAAGAATCGGCACCAGGGTTATTATGGCTCCGTAAAGAATCCACCACCATCCTCCGCCGAGCAGGGATGACACGAAGGTTCTGCCTGCTCCAAGACCCACGGCGGCCAGGAAGAAGGATATTCCGATCTCCCTTATCATCATGTTGGCGCTCATGGTCGTATAGGTGGTGATGCCGCATCTCGGACCGAAACATCCTATCAGAATGGCCACTATGAGCGGACCTCCGGCCAGACCGAGCTTGATCGGCTGGGGCAGTCCGGGAATAGGGATAGGGAGACAGCCGAGAATGACTCCGAGCACTATGCCCGCAAAAATAGGTATCATGTTGGGCTTGTTCAACGCCGAGGTCGTATTTCCCACGGTTCTCGCCACTTCGGTTATACCCTTCTCCGGACCGACGACAAGTATGGAATCTCCCATCTGGAGAGCAAGTTCACCCGTGGCCACGAGTTCGATGCCGGCTCTGTAGACCCTTGTTACGGAGACGCCGTACAGATATCTGAAATTCAAGGTCTTTATCTTTTTTCCTGTCATCTTGGAATTGGTGACGGCAAGTCTTCTGCCCACAAGGTTGACCTGCCCCGCAGTCCAATCCTCAAAATGCATCTGGGCCTCGCTGCCGAACACGACACGCACCTTGTCCACATTTTTCTGGTTCGTCACCACAAGAATCCTGTCACCTTCCTTGAAGACGGTGTCCTTGGTCGGTGCAAATTCGTCATTGCCCCTCAGCAGACGAGAAATCACGGCTTCGTTCATCAGATCGCAGCGAACGACTTCCTTGAGGCTCTTTCCGAATATGGCCGGGTTGGAAACGGTGCAGTACATGCGCATGGCCGTGTCCTCGGAATCTCCGTTCTGCGCGTCAAGCTGTTCCTTCTCTTTCTTAAGGTCTATCTTGAACCCTGCCTTGAAGAGCATCATCAGCACAAGCACGCCGAGCACACCTATGGGATAAGCTACGGCATAGGCTGAGGCAAGCGAGGATGACACCTCC
Source organism: uncultured Muribaculaceae bacterium (assembly GCA_964441715.1). Taxonomy (GTDB): domain Bacteria; phylum Bacteroidota; class Bacteroidia; order Bacteroidales; family UBA932; genus Cryptobacteroides. Next base: position 3,706 of record CAYTYL010000029.1, on the reverse strand, counting down.
GCGCCCATTCCCTGGCCCATGTTGTCTATTACGGTCTGCTGGGCCGCTCCGAGTCCCGGAGTGTTTGTCACGGCTCCGGACATGACTCCTACCATGGTCAGCAGGCTCTCGCCTGTTATGACATGTATCAGATATGCCGAAAGAACCGCCATCAGGATAAGGCCGGTAGCAAGCAGGTTGAGTTTTACGCCGCCGCTGCGGAATGACTGGAAAAAGCCGGGACCGACCTGCAATCCGATTGAAAACACAAAAAGGATGAGACCGAAGTCCTTCATGAATGAAAGTACGGCAGCATCGGGGACAAAACCGAAGTGTCCCATAACGATTCCCACAAAAAGAATCCAGGTAGAGCCTATCGTAATGCCCTTGATGCTGAACTTGCCAATCCAGAGCCCCACGGCTATGGTTATGGCGAACAAAAGGATAGAATACGCTGTTCCGCTTATCATAGCAAAAGCATTAAATAAAATCGCGGCAAAGATAAGCCTATTTTCCGTGGTTTCCTAAAAAAGGCCGGGAACAGGACGGATTCCATGAAAGACGAATCGGGGAATCATCTACCGGTCTTCCTCGGAGGAGCTGTCTTTCTTGTCCTTTTTTCCCACAAGGGACACGGACCACAGAATGGCGATGACGGCAAGTGTAACGAGAGCCGCCGTCTTAATCATGCCGACTCCTACCGCCATGCCTATGACCGCCGTGGCGAAAATGCTCGCGGCAGTCGTGATGCCCGTGACACCGCTGCCCGTCTTCAGTATAAGTCCGGCTCCGATGAAGCCTATGCCGGTAAGAATCTGCGCGGCGATTCTGCCCGGATCTCCGTTGAGCAGATTGGTGTTGGTCTGACAGATATATATGGAAACGAGCGTGGCAAGGGTGGACCCTATGCAGATGAGCATGTAGGTCCTCGCTCCGACGGGATGTTTGTGGAAGGCGCGTTCGGCTCCTATCGCGAAGCCCAGCACAAGGCCTATGCCGAGTCTTATCAGCGCAGTAGTTTCGGTCAACATGGGGACAATAAAAAATTTTGCGGGCAACAAATGGCCGGCGGCAGGTTTATGAGGCACCCGGACAAGCCGGGCGTCAATTTAAAAAGAGAGACGGCTATCAACCGTCTCTCTCGTGGTCCCAGCAGGGCATGATCCTGCGACCCCCTGATTATGAGTCAGATGCTCTAACCAACTGAGCTATGGGACCAAGGTCGGAGCCATGCTTGAACAGCAGTCAGCTGAAGGCGGAAAGGCTCCGTTTCTCATTTCGTACAAATATACGAAAAAATTGTCAAACTTTAATCTCCACTTCAACTCCTGAAGGAAGTTCAAGCTTCATGAGTGAATCGACTGTCTTCGCGTTGGAATCGTCGATGTCCAGAAGCCTGCAGTATGAGTTGAGCTCAAACTGTTCCCTGGATTTTTTGTTGACGAAGGTTGAACGGTTCACAGTGAATATCTTGGTGCTGGTAGGGAGCGGAATTGGGCCGCACACTTTGGCGCCGGTGGAAGACACTGTGTCTGCGATCTTTTTTGCTGATTTGTCAAGCAGCATATGATCGAATGATTTGAGTTTTATTCTTATTTTCTGACTCATTTCAAAATGTCTGTTTATAAATTACTCGTCATCGCTGTTGGTGTATCCGCTCTTCTCGATGATATCCTTGGCGAGGTTGGCAGGAACTTCGGCATAATGGTCGAAGCTCATGGTGCTGGTCGCACGACCGGAAGAAAGGGTTCTCAGTATGGTAACGTAACCGAACTGCTCCGAAAGCGGAACGAAGGCCTTGATGACTCTGGCTCCGTTTGCAGTGCTGTCCATGGCGTTGATCTGACCGCGGCGGCGGTTAAGGTCGCCCACGATGTCACCCATGTACTCTTCGGGAGTGACGACTTCGAGATCCATGATAGGTTCAAGAAGGACAGGCTTCGCCTTGGGGCAGGCATGACGGAATGCCATACGGGCTGCCATCTCAAATGAAAGCTGGTCGGAGTCAACCGGATGGAAGCTACCGTCAAGCAGAGTGACTTTGAGCGACTGTACTTCGTAACCTGCAAGGACGCCGTTGGCCATGGCGGATTCGAAACCTTTCTGTACTGAAGGGATGAACTCCTTCGGCACGTTTCCGCCCTTGACCTGGTTGTCGAACTGAAGTCCGGTGACGCCTTCGTCGGCAGGACCGATTTCCACAACGATATCTGCGAATTTGCCTCGGCCGCCGGTCTGCTTCTTGAAGACTTCGCGGTGCTGCACCGTGGCTGTAATCGCTTCCTTGTAATTGACCTGAGGAGCACCCTGATTGATCTCCACACCGAATTCACGGCGAAGACGGTCGACGATGATGTCCAGATGAAGCTCGCCCATGCCGCTGATGACGGTCTGGCCGGTCTCATGGTCGGTCTTTACGGTAAATGTAGGATCTTCCTCGGCAAGTTTCGCAAGCGCGATGCCAAGTTTGTCAAGGTCGCCCTGAGTCTTGGGCTCGACGGCGATACCGATGACAGGATCCGGGAATTTCATGGATTCGAGAGTGATGGGATGAGCCTCGTCGCAAATGGTGTCTCCGGTACGGAGCTCCTTGAATCCGACTGCCGCGCAGATGTCTCCTGCCTCAACGAAATCTATAGGTTTCTGATGGTTGGCATGCATCTGATACAGACGGGCGATTCTCTCCTTCTTGCCGGTACGTGTGTTAAGCACATAGGAACCTGCATCCACACGGCCGGAATAAGCTCTGAAGAAAGCCAGACGGCCTACGAAAGGATCGGTAGCAATCTTGAACACAAGACCGCAGAAAGGATCCTCGGTCGTGGGACGGCGCTCCTCCTTCTCTTCGGTGTGAGGATTGACTCCTTCGACCGCGCCTTTGTCAAGCGGGGAAGGGAGATAACGCATGACCGCATCAAGCAGGAACTGGACACCCTTGTTCTTGAATGAAGAACCGCAACATGCCGGAACGACCTGCATGGCGATGGTCCCTTTACGGAGAGCGGAGATGATCTCGTTCTCGCTGAGAGAGTCGGGATCTTCAAAATACTTCTCCATGAGAGCCTCGTCACACTCGGCGGCAGCCTCGACAAGTTTGTCTCTCCATCTTTCGACATCATCTTTCATGTCGGCCGGAACATCCTTGACGTCATAGTTCACGAGCTCATCGTCATTTCTGTAATAAATGGCTTTGCGTGAAATGAGGTCGACGATTCCCTGGAATTTATCTTCCGAGCCTATAGGAAGGCAGATGGGCACGGCATTGGCACCGAGCTTGGTGTGGATTTCCTCGACACAGGCGAGAAAATCGGCGCCCACACGGTCCATCTTGTTCACATAAGCGATCTTCGGAACACCGTATTTGTCAGCCTGACGCCATACGGTTTCGGACTGAGGCTGGACTCTGCCCACGGCGCAGAATGTCGCAATCGTTCCGTCAAGGACACGGAGCGAACGCTCCACCTCGACGGTGAAGTCAACGTGGCCGGGAGTGTCGATCAGGTTTATCTGATAGATTTCTCCGTTGTAATGCCAGAATGCGGTGGTCGCGGCGGAAGTGATGGTGATGCCTCTCTCCTGCTCCTGGACCATCCAGTCCATAGTGGCGGCTCCGTCATGAACTTCGCCGATTCTGTGCGTCTTTCCGGTGTAGAAAAGAATACGCTCCGTCGTGGTAGTCTTACCGGCATCGATGTGAGCCATGATGCCGATGTTCCTTGTGTATTTT
>CAYTYL010000028.1:15698-20135 GCA_964441715.1 uncultured Muribaculaceae bacterium | reverse complement strand
AGGCGAATACATCGTAAAAATCGCGAACCTGTCCAACTACGGACAGAACGTCAGGTTCAAACTGCAGAACATTCCCTCCGGAAAGGAAATATATGAAGCCGAGGTCACCGTACTTCATTCCGATGATCCGATGGCGGACAATATCGTCACTCCGGACGCCGTAGTCCCGTGCACGGAAAAGCTGGATGATATTTCCGCAGAAATGTCTCAGCTGCTTCCCGGACGCAGTTTCTCAGTCTACAGATTCAAAGTCAGATAACACTACAATGAAAATAAAAGCAATTCTTCTCTTTTTTGCATCAGTTGCATTATCCGCGCTGGTTTCTTCGTGCGGCAAGGAAAACAATGCCGCAGAGCCGGACAAACCGGATAAACCTGAACCGGAAATCTGCCAAAGGAAGGGTTCGGGAAAAGACATTTACATCCCTATGGAGTTCCGTAAAGACAACGCTTTCAAAAATCCGAACAACAATTATTGCTACAAGCGCTCTTACGAGACTGACAACATAATCATCATGTGGGAAAAGGCCTTCGGCGACGATCCGTCCAAAGCTCCGGCAAAAGGGCGTACATCCATGACCTTCGATGTCAAAAAGCTCGCCGACTCTGCGGAATCCTTCTACAAAACGTACCGCAATGACCTTAAATTCATCCAAAGCGGTTCGGGTGCCGACAGATACAAGATGATGATAATGGTCAGATACACTACGGAAGGAACCGTATATGGCGGCTCTTACGATGACGTCATCGGAGCCCTGTGGCTTGAGCCGGGCCGCCTGCTGGAAGAAAGGCTGAACACGGCCGCCCATGAGCTTGGCCATTCTTTCCAGTTCCAGCTGGCCATCGATTCGGGGTCCGGCTTCGGCAGCGGCGGCATCTTCGAGATGACTTCCCAGTGGATGCTCTGGCAGACAAACGTCCGTTGGTTCGATGACGAGAACTACCATTGGAACACCTACATGAAACAGACTCATCTCGCTTTCATGCATCCCAAAAACAGGTATGAGACAGCCAACATGCTCGAATATTGGGCATATCTGCACGGGCAGGATTTCATTGCCGATCTGTGGAGGGCCGCCAGGAAATCCAACGATGTCGTCAGTGTCTACAAGACGCTTACCAAGATCGATCAGGACAAATTCAACGAAGAAAACTATCAGCAGGCCGCAAAACAGATTTGCTACGATATGCCCCGGATAAAGGCGGCTTGTGCAAAATATGCCAACAAGCACAGCTCAACCTTGGCGGAGGCCGATTCAGAAGGCTGGCAGAGCATTTCGTCAGACAGGATTCCCCAACAGTACGGATACAACGGCATAGAGCTGGATACTCCTCAGCAATGCAAGAAAGTGAGCATCGACTTCAGAGGAGAAGGGACCGCAAAGAATGCAGGATGGAGATTCGGATTCGTATGGGTCAAGGCCGACGGCAGCATCGTCTACAGCGACATGTATAAAGCGGACAAAAGCGGGGACATCGTTTCGGCGACCATAGACCTTGACGACAGCTACACTCACCTGTGGCTGGTAGTTACCGCCGCACCGTCTGTCCACACATACCTCAGTGAAGAGAATACTGACAACTACGCACAGTATCCATACTCAGTGCGCATCCGATATCAGTAGCGGGCAAGGCTCTGCAGATCCGACTCGGCCTTGATTTTGTCGATTATGGCGCAGACAAGTCTGTAGGAACGGCTGTCTTTGGTATAGACGGCAGGGGTGATGAAATTTACACGCCTCTGCCGTTGAAGTTTTTCAGCGACGGCCCTTTTGTTTTCATCCTGCGGATTGAACACGGCCACGGAATTGCCTCCGAACATGGAGACTATTTTCATGCAGGGGACATCCGTCTCTCCGTCTCCGAAATAAATCATATTCGGGAACGGTATCCTTTTCTTGTCATCGGCCGTACTTTCATTGACTCTGCGCGAATCTCTTGCGCTGAAAATCCCCTTGTTTATCTTGAACATGAACTGCGTCTTGGCCGTATAGTCCACCGCTATGCCGGGCCATTCCGCCTCTCCCCTGTCATTGTACAGAAACGTACATGCGAAAATATGCTTGAATTCCTTTGCGATGGGGCAGCCCTCGATGATTTCCTTCAGCCCGGATGAGTTGATGTAATGCTCAATCTTCACGCCATGGTTCTCCCCGTACTCGTTGACAAGACGGAACCAGCCTTTGACCCCGTCGAACAGCTGGATATGCTGGCCGAACTTTTTGAACTCGCTTCTCTTAAGCTTGATTCCGGACTTTTTCGCCTCGTCATACATAAGCTTCATGTATGAGAGGATGTCGCTTGCATCCTGACCCTTGGCTATTTCATTGCTCATTTCCCAGAATTCTCCCGGTGTCTTGCCAATCGCCTGTATGAATCCGAATTCCTGCATGTTGCCGGGCGAAAGAGTCCCGTCAAAATCGTAAATCAGCGCTACAATAGGTTTTTTTTTCATTTCCCTTAATTTTCCTTTTCCTCCCTCCCCGGAATTGTAAAAATACATATAAAGTCCGATGTACGACAATCTTCTGCGAAATTTATGCTATTTTTGTAAACGAAAAAGAATAACTTATGATGCACTACTTGGAAAGGCTCCGCATCGCCGTCAACAAATTCTGGAACAAAGCCGCACTCAACAACATAAACGGTGAAAGTTTCACTTATGGCGACATGGCCACGTCAATAGAGAAACTTCACATCGCATTTGAAGAAGCAGGGATAAATAAAGGCGACAAAATAGCGATTGCCGCAAGAAACGGTGCAAGATGGGGCATGGCCTACCTTGCCGTAAACACCTATGAGGCCGTGGCCGTACCCATTCTGGCGGACTTCACTCCGGAAAGCACCTGCTTCCTTGTGAATCACTCCGACAGCATAGCCCTTTTCACGACAGCCGACAAATGGGAAAAGCTCGATTTGGCGAAAATGCCGAAAATAAAGGTGGTGTTCGATGCCGAAACATTTGAGATACTCTGGTGCGCCGACGAATCTTTCAAGCAGACCTATGCGGACATCGACAGCATAATGGCGCGTAAGTACCCTGACGGATTCAGCGCAAAGGACGTAAGCTATCCGACCGACAATCTGGACAAACTCAGCACGATAAACTATACTTCCGGCTCCACCGGAGATCCTAAAGGGGTAATGCTCACCTACGGCAACTTCTCGTCCATGATAGATTACTGCCAGCGGCACGTAGAGGCCAACGAGAAATACAACATGGTATCCATGCTGCCCATGGCGCACATGTACGGGCTCGTAATCGAGTTCATCTACCCTCTGTGCAACGGAACCGCCGTGTACTGGCTCGGAAAAGCACCGACTCCCGCAACCCTGATGGCGGCCTTCAAACAAGTGAAACCCTACCTGCTGGTAACCGTTCCGCTTGTAATGGAGAAAATCTTCAAATCCAAGATTAAACCTGTGCTGGACAAGCCGGCGATAAAGGTCCTTACAAAGATTCCAGGAATCAACACAATCATATTCAACAAGATACGTAAAGGTTTGACTGATGCGTTCGGCGGAAACATACAGGAATTCATAATGGGAGGCGCCCCTGTCAATCCCGACATAGAAAAATGGTTCAGGAAAATCAAGCTGCCGTATCTTGTCGGTTACGGCATGACTGAAGCCACTCCCCTTCTGGCCTACGAGCACTACTCCAAATATGTTCCCGGTTCCTGCGGAAAAGCGGTCGATACCGCAACGGTAAGGATAGACTCTCCGGATCCGGAAAACATTCCGGGAGAAATCCAGGCCAAAGGTTCCAACATCTGCATAGGCTATTATAAGAATCCTGAAGCCACTGCAAACGCTTTCACCGAAGACGGATTCCTCAAGACCGGTGACCTGGGCGTTATGGACAAGGAAGGCAACATCTTCATCAGGGGAAGAATAAAGAACATGATTCTCGGTCCATCCGGCCAGAACATCTACCCGGAAGAGATTGAATCCGTAGTCTGCAACCAGAATTACGTTCTCGAGTCCGTCGTTGTAGACAGGAAAGGAAAGCTTGTCGCTCTGGTTTTCCCCGATTACAATAAGATGCAGGAAGACGGAGCCAAGAACGAGGATGTCATGAATTCCATCATAAAAGGCTCGAACAAAAGGCTGCCTTCATACAGCCATTTAAGCAATGTGGAGTTTGTGGACAATCCGTTTGAGAAGACACCTAAAATGAGCATCAAACGCTTCCTGTACAAATGATGTGACATTTTGTCATAAGAAATGATTAGGAATATTATTTGAGTTATCGGACCTGTAAATTCGATAACTCAAATTTTATATGGATATGACTAAAACAAATGGGAAAATAGGCGTTACAACCGAAAACATTTTCCCGGTAATCAAACAGTTTCTCTATTCCGACCATGAGATTTTTCTCAGGGAACTTGTTGCAAACGCAGTCGATGCCTCACAGAAGATGAAGGCTTTGGC
>CAYTYL010000028.1:0-15688 GCA_964441715.1 uncultured Muribaculaceae bacterium | reverse complement strand
TCAGCGTACATGTCGTACTTGACGAAAAGGAAAAGACCCTTAAAGTCATCGACCGCGGCATAGGAATGACCGAAGAAGAGGTCGACAAATACATCAACCAGATAGCCTTTTCATCCGCAGGAGAGTTCCTGGCAAAGTACAAGGATCAGATAGGCGGCATCATAGGTCATTTCGGACTTGGATTCTACTCGGCATTCATGGTCTCCAAGAAAGTCACGATCGACACACTCAGCTGGAAAGAAGGCTCCAGCGCCGTGAAATGGACATGTGAAGGAAACCCTGAATTTGTAATGGAACCTTCCGAAAGGACCGACAGAGGCACTGAAATCACTTTGTATATTGACGATGAATCCGATGAGTATGCCCATAAGGACAGGATACAGGGTTTGCTTGAGAAGTACTGCAAATTCATGCCTGTTCCGATCATATTCGGCAAGAAGCAGGAATGGAAGGACGGCAAGTATGTCGACACCGACGAGGACAATGTCATAAACAATGTCGAGCCCATCTGGACAAAAGCCCCTTCAAGCCTCAAGGAAGAAGATTACATGAACTTCTACAAGGCCCTTTATCCGATGCACGAAGAACCCATGTTCTACATCCATCTGAACGTTGATTATCCTTTCCATCTGACGGGAATCCTGTACTTCCCAAAGATCAAGGAGAGGATGGCTATAGAGAAGAACAAAATCCAGCTCTACTGCAACCAGATGTTCGTCACGGACCATGTAGAGAACATCGTGCCTGAATTCCTGACTCTGCTCCACGGTGTGATAGATTCTCCGGACATCCCCCTGAACGTCTCCAGGAGCTATCTCCAGAACGATTCCAACGTAAGGAAAATATCGACCTACATCACAAAGAAAGTCGCGGACAGACTGCAGGAAATCTTCGACACGCAGAGAAGCGTATTCGAAAGCAAGTGGGACAATCTGAAACTCTTCATCGAATACGGCATGCTAACGGACGAGAAATTCTGTGAAAGCGCATTGAAGTTCGCACTCTTGAAGAACACCGACGGCAAATATTTCAGTTTCGATGAATACAAGAAAGCCGTAGAGCCTACGCAGACAGACAAAGACAAAAAGACAGTCTATCTCTACGCCACTGACACTGATGCCCAGTACCCGTTCATTGAGGCTGCAAAGAAAAAAGGCTATGATGTGCTTCTGATGGACTGCGAACTTGACTCCCATTATGTCAACCTTCTTGAACAGAAGCTCAAGGACATCCGTTTCGCAAGAGTGGATTCCGACAGCATCGACAACTTGATTCCTACTTCCGACAAGAAAGACAAGCTGGAGATGAAAGAAGATGAACGCTACGATCTGGAGAACATGTTCAAAGCCGTCCTGCCTTCCGGCAAAGACTATTTTGTCAACGGTGACAACCTTGGCGAAGACGCAGATCCGGTTCTGATCACACAAAGTGAATTCATGCGCAGATACCGTGAAATGAGTTCTCTAAGCGGCGGGATGAACTTCTATGGTGAACTGCCCGAGTCCTACAACATCACGGTCAATATGCAGAATCCTTTGATCACAAAGATTATGGACGCGGAGAAAGCCGAGGTTAAACCGCAGGGCGAGCTCCCTCCCGAAGCAGCCGAATCAGCTACGGAAGAAGAGAAAAAGAAGGCCAGGGATGCACGCGAAGCCGTGAGGACCGCACATCGGACAGATGTGGAAGACTTTGCCAGAAAGAATGAAATACTGAGGCAGGTCGTCGACCTAGCTCTTCTCGCAAACGGAATGCTCAAAGGAAAGGATCTGAGCGATTTCATTTCCAGAAGTGAAAAAGTAGTCGCAGACGCCTATCTCAAGAAACAATAAGCATTTTTAAGTCAACATAAAGGGAAGGATGGTTTCGGTCATCCTTCCCTTTTTTGTTCTGGTATAATTGCCCAAAATGGTATAATTACCGAAATCAGTTGGCGACGCATCATATAATAATCTCACCAACAAATAGATAGGATAACTTTGATGGAATCGCTTTCATCAAAGTTATTTTTATGCCAAAAACGGGACGAGAAAAATGCAAGGGCCGTCAGACAGCGATGCCCGGCACATATCCGGAGAGAATGCAGCATACGCATAAGATGGCAAGACGTGAACAAGTCCATATAAAGAAGGCCCTCCCGACATGTTACACCTTCCGGACTAGCCTTGGAATCCTCCAAAAACCAATGCTCTTGAATCATTCTTCGGACAGCTGAAAGAAACATAATGCTTCACAGAGAAACGTCAAAAGGGCATTATCAGAACCAAATAAAAATGTACCTATACTTCAGGAATGAAGACAACAAAAAAAAGAGGATGACTTTTCAGCCATCCTCCAATTATTTATGAAGATTGATTTACTTCACGGAAACGACAACTCTACGAGCATCTTTCTTACCGTCGATACCGCCAAGAGCGACAACTTCAATCTTGTCAGAAGCTACACCCTTCTTAACGAGGTAGTCCTTGACAGCGTTGGCACGTTTCTCAGCAAGCTTCTGGTTGGTTGCGGAAGAGCCGGTAGCCTTGTCAGCAGATCCGGTAACGGTGATGGTCTTGCCATCGAGGTTGTCCTTGACTGCATTTGCATAGAAATCGAGATGCATCTTCTCACGGTCAGAAAGAACAGCTGAACCGAGATCGAAGAATGTGTAAGAATCGGACTCTACAGCGTCGTTCTGCACGTATACGGTGTCAGGAGCCTGATTCTTCAGACGCTCGATTTCATTCTTGAGAGCAGCGTTCTCTTTCTCAAGAGCAGCGACACGATCCTTGAGAGCGTTGTACTGGTCTACAGTGAAAGGAACAGGAGCGACAAGAGGAGCTACTGATGAATGACGGTCGAAATTGGTTCTGCCGAGGTTGAACACGAGACCGGCGGTGACGGAAGGAAGAAGAGCCTTCTTGCCATCGCCAGCTACAGCGTAACCAGCATCAGGAACGACTACACCGGAAAGATCGAGATAGAGATCTACACGGTTGCCAAGACGGAAGTCATTGAGGAGACCTGCGCCGAGACCCCAAGTGTAATCCTCGAAATCATCTTTCTTGGAATAGACGAGACCTGTGGAAACATAAGGGATGAGATCCCAGAAACGGGTCTCTTTGTAGCCGCTGAAGGCGTTGGAGATGTTCCACATAGCGTCAGCATGGAAATAGTGCTGGCCGAAGTTGTCATCTGCATCGAAGCCGGCGGCTGAATAATAACCGTCCTTCAGGTTCAGATTGTTCTGAATTCCTTTATAACCAACTCTGGCACCGACTGAAGGGGTAAGCCATTTTCCTACATAACCTTCGAGGGCCAGACCGCCGAAACTGAAATCGCTGTGTTTGTTGACGATGGAATTGGCACCGGCACCGACACCGACGAACCAGTTGTCGCCAAAACGATTAGTTTCATAAGGACCGCGAACGACCTTGCCGTTCTCGTCACGATTGCCGTTCTCCTGCGCACCAGCGTTGAAGGAGAAACCCAGAAGGCTTGCAACAGCAAGCGCAACTGTCAATGATTTCAAAGCTTTCATTATCCTAAATGAATTTAAAATATAATATTCTCTCCAGTCCGAATACAATAGTATTTAGACAAGGCAAATATACCCAAGTTTTCTCACAAATCAAAAGATTGTCATATTTTACTTTAATAAAAACCGCTAATGAACCATTGTCCACGCGATAATTGACCCTCCCGGGCAGATGGAGCGCGACCGTCGCCGGTTTTTGCTAACTTTGTTCCGATAAAGCATGTTCTGAAATATGAGATTCAAACTTTCCGCACCCTATTCTCCCGCCGGAGATCAGCCGGAGGCCATAAAGGAACTCAGCGCCGCGCTGTCGGAAGGAGTCGATGCAGTGACCCTGCTCGGAGTCACCGGTTCAGGAAAAACGTTTACGATGGCAAACGTCATAGAAAAACTGCAGCGGCCCGCCCTCGTATTGAGCCACAACAAGACCCTGGCCGCCCAGCTTTACGGAGAATTCAAGGCTTTTTTCCCGAACAATGCAGTGGAATACTTTGTTTCCTATTATGATTATTATCAACCCGAAGCATACATCCCCTCCACGGATACCTATATAGAAAAAGATCTGAGCATAAACGAACAGGTTGAAAAACTCAGGCTCAGCGCAGCCTCGGCGCTGATGTCAGGCAGGAGAGACGTAATCGTGGTTTCCAGCGTATCCTGCCTTTACGGCATCGGCAATCCGGAAGATTTCCACAATCAGACGGTCACGGTCAGGAAGGGAGAACGCCGGAGCATGACACGGCTGCTGTATCATCTTGTGGACGCCCTTTACAGCAGGACGGAGACCGACTTCAAAAGAGGGACCTTCAGGGTCAGGGGAGATACCGTGGACGTCTTCCTCGGGGGCGCGGATGAAGCCGTCAGGATAGAATTCTTCGGAGATGAAATCGAAGACCTCTCCCTGATAGATCCCGTCACGGGTGCGAGGCTGGAGAGTTTGGACGAGGTGCCGATTTATCCGGCCAACAACTTCGTGACCACAAAGGAAAGAAGCATAAAGGCCGTGAGCCAGATCCAGGACGACCTTGTAAAGCAGATGGCCTTTTTCGAGGAGAACGGAAGGCCTTTGGAAGCCAAGCGACTGAAACAGAGAGTAGAATACGATCTGGAAATGATAAAGGAGATGGGTTACTGTCCGGGAATAGAGAACTACTCACGCTATCTTGACGGACGCTCACCGGGCCAAAGACCGTTCTGCCTCATCGATTATTTCCCCGATGACTTCATAACCTTCATAGATGAAAGTCACGTGACGATCCCACAGATCAGAGCCATGTACGGAGGAGACCATTCCAGGAAATCCGTACTTATAGAATACGGCTTCAGACTCCCGGCAGCCGCAGACAACCGCCCGCTGACATTTGACGAATTCGAAGCGATCACAAAACAGAAGGTGTTCGTAAGCGCGACGCCGGCGGAGTATGAGCTGGAAAAGTCCGGAGGCCTTGTGGTGGAGCAGGTAGTAAGGCCTACCGGCCTGCTTGATCCGCCCATTGAGGTACGTCCGATCAAGAACCAGGTCGATGACCTGATGGAAGAAATCAGGAAAAGAGCCGAGGTCGATGAGAGGATATTGGTAACCACGCTCACCAAACGCATGGCGGAGGAACTGTACAACTATTTCGACAAGATGGGCGTACGCTCCAGATACATCCACTCCGACATCGACACGACTGAAAGGATAGAAATAATCGAGGATTTCAAGAAAGGGATGTTCGACGTTCTGGTCGGAGTGAACCTTCTTAGAGAAGGGCTGGACATCCCGTCCGTATCGCTTGTCGCGATAATGGATGCAGACAAGGAAGGATTTCTGCGCTCGGGCCGCGCCCTGACCCAAACCGCAGGAAGAGCCGCCAGAAACATCCACGGACTCGTCATAATGTATGCCGACACGATTACCCAGTCCATGCGGGAAACCATATACGAGACAGACCGGCGCAGGGCCAAGCAGATGGAATACAATAAGCTGCACCATATAACACCCAAACAGGTCGGGGTAAAGGAGAATCCGCTTGCCGGAGAGCTGTCTGAATCGAAGGGCAAGATAGCCGCACCTAACTCCTACGAGAATCCCGTATATATCCCAAGTCCGGAAGAACTCGGAAAAGGGAAAATAAGCGTCGGCCTCGGCATGGACTCCAAAAGAGATTCCAACTCCGCCTTTACCGACGGCTATGTCAAAGCTGACCTGGCAGCCGTGCTTCAGGACCCTGTCATACGCTCCATGACGAGAGGACAGGTCGAGAAAAGCGTCGAGGAAACAAAACGCAAAATGCAGAAAGCCGCCGCGGCACTTGATTTCTCGGCGGCAGCCAAGTATAGGGATGAGATGTGGGCTCTGCAGGAATATCTCAAAGTCTGGAAAGACTGATCCCTTCCGCGAAACAAGCTACCCTCTTACACGAAACAAGCTACCCTTACACGAAACAAGCTACCTTCCTCCGGAGCTTATGCTATTGTTCTCCCCCGAGAACTTTTTCTATGACATCTTCTAATGAAGAAGCGCTGCGCACAATGTAGTCAGCTTCGGACAGATCCTTTTCAGACCTGTATCCCCAGGTAACGGCGACAGATCGGATTCCCGCGTTCGAGGCGGTCCGGATATCCGTTCCCGAATCCCCGACCATCAGCACGTTTCTCCTCGCTTCGGACTCCGGAATTCCGGCTTTCCGCATGATGCTGAAAACTATCTCCGGCGAGGGCTTCAAAGGAGCATCCGGCCTGTTCCCGAGAACTTCGGTGAAATGGACCGAGGGAAAAAATTCCTTCGTAAGGGCATCCGCGCCTGCCTGGAATTTGTTGGACGCTACCGCTACTGCATAGCCAAGCGATGACAGCCGAGAAAGGAGCTCCACCATACCGGGGTAAGGACGGGTATGCACATCTATGTGAATCGAGTATTCCTCCACGAAATCGGCAAGCACACGATCGACCGTGGATTCGTCAGCCTTGACCGGGTCCGGAAGGGCATTCACTACAAGATTCCGGATTCCGTGTCCGACCATGCCCGGATACCGTTCCAACGGATGGACCGGAAAAGAGTTTTTCTTCAGGGCGGAATTGACGGCGGAACCGAGGTCATCGATAGTATCGAGAAGAGTGCCGTCCAAATCAAAAATAACCAGTTTCATGCCCAAATATAGAAATAAAATACCTATCTTAGAACGAGATGTTTGCACAGAGATGGACGTTATAGAAGAAAAATTCCCTCACTACGGCGATTCCGGAAAAGAACTTATCAGGAAAGCTTACGGCATCGCATCCGAAGCCTTGAAAGACGATGTGAGATATGACGGCTCCCCCTTCCTTACCCATCCGATGGGAGTGGCATTGATTGTCTCGGACGAAATCGGCCTGGAGGCAGACTGCGTTGCGGCAGTGTTTCTCCATGAATCAATGCGCAGACATCCGGATCTGGACACGAAAGCTTGGAAGTTCCCGGAAGACGTGATGACCATGGTCGACGGTCTCAACAAGATAGCCACCATCAAACCCAAAGACACAAGACTCGAAGCCGAAAACTACAAGAAGCTCATCGTGGAGTATTCCAAAGATCCGCGCGTGATCGTCTTGAAAATAGCTGACAGGCTTGAGGTCATGCGTCACCTCGACATGTTCCCGGGCTTGTCCAAAGAGAGGAAAATCCTGGAGACCTTGATGCTCTACATCCCGCTGGCCCATCAGCTGGGACTCTACAACATAAAAGGGGAGATGGAGAACATCTACCTCGCCTATGCCGAGCCTGAACAGTACAGAGCCATAACCAACAAGCTCAAAGCTACGGAGAAGGACAGGGAAAAGCTGATGCAGGAATTCATCGAGCCCCTGAAGAAGGACCTCGATGAAGCCGGCATCAAATACAAGCTGAAGATAAGGACCAAGTCGGCGTATTCCATTTTCAGAAAAATGAAAACGCAGAAAGTCCCGTTCGAAGGCGTATATGACGTTTTCGCCATCCGCTTCATAATCGACTGCGATGATGACCATGAAACGGAGAAAGATCTCTGCTGGAAGGTATATTCCTATGTGACAAAAGAATACGAACCGGACACCTCAAGACTGAGAGATTGGATCACCAATCCCAAGCCCAACGGATACGAGTCGCTGCACATCACCGTAAAAAACAAGGACAATGCCTATGTCGAGGTGCAAATCCGCACGAAAAGGATGGATGACGAGGCCGAACACGGAAACGCCGCACACTGGTCATACAAAGGGATAAAGCACGAAGCCACGTTGGACAGGTGGCTGTCTTCGGTGAGATATACCCTGGAGCATCCCATGTCCATCAATCCCGAGGAACTGCCTCAGCCGCCGGAAAAGGAGATATTCGTCTTCACGCCGAGCAGCGAACTCAGAATCCTTCCAAAAGGGGCATCGGTGCTGGATTTCGCTTTCAACATACACTCCGGACTCGGAATAAGATGCACCGGAGGAAAGGTTAACGGCAAAGCCGTATCCATAAAGGAAAAGCTGAAGACCGGTGACGTGGTGGAGATATTAAGCAGCAAAAACCAGAAACCGTCGCCGGACTGGATCAATTATGTAGTCACCTCGAAAGCGAGAAACAAAATCAAACAGTCTCTTCATGACGAGGAATACAAGAAGGCCGCAGAGGGCAAGGAAATCCTGGAAAGAAGGTTGAAGAACTGGAAACTGGATTTTCCGGACTGGATGCTCGTGGAGTACATGAAGAAACTGCACTACTCCACTCTGCACGCTTTTTATGCAGCCATCGCCGAAGAGGAACTCGATGTCAACAGCGTAAAGACGTACATCCAGGAACATGACGAGATGGTAGCCGAGGCGGCGGCAAAAGCCGCCGAAGCCGAAGCCGCCAAGGAAAGGACGGAAATCAAAGCCGACTCCGGAGATGACATTCTGGTCATAAATGCCAAAGATCTGAAAGGCCTGGACTACAAAATGGCCAAATGCTGCAATCCGGTTTTCGGAGACGATGTTTTCGGATTCGTCACACGCGACAGCGGCATAAAGATACACCGCATCTCATGCCCCAACGCGGCGAGGCTGATGGACAAATATCCCTACAGGATACAGAAAGTCCGCTGGGCGGACAATCCCAGCACAGGCACCTTCCAGGTTTCGCTGAGGATAATCTCGGAGATGGAGTCACCTATTATAAACAAGATAATGGAAGTCGTAGGCAATTTCAAGGCATCCCTGCGCTCATTTACCGTGAACGAAAATCACAGAAACGGCACATACGAGATTTCCATAAAAGTTTATGTAGCTTCTAACATGGAGCTCGACAAGGTGGTGTCCCAGCTTAAAATCATAAAGGGAGTGCTGAAAGTCGGCAGGCTTTAGGACTCATTCCTGAGAGCAGACAATGCTTTTCTGTACGCTGCCGCATTTCTCTGATGCTCGGCATAGGACTCCGCGAAAACGTGGGTGCCGTCAAATGCGGGACTCGCGCAGAAATAGAGCATAGATCCTCCGCCGGGATTCAGCACCGACAAGAGAGCCGCCCTGGAAGGCACGCATATGGGTGCGGGCGGAAGTCCGGCATATTTGTATGTATTGAAAGGCGAATCCACTTCAAGATGCTTTTTCAGGATTCTCGTAGGCTTGAAATCAAAACAATACGCAACGGTAGGGTCGGCCTGAAGTTTCATGCCGCGGTGCAGCCGGTTGAGGTACACTCCTGCTATCATGGGCATTTCCTTTTCATAGTTGGTCTCGGAGTTGACGATAGATGCCAGCACGGAAACCTCCAGCATTGACAGCCCCAGCTCTTCCGCCTTCCTTTTATTCTCAGCAGACCAGAAAGCGTCATAAGCTTCTTTCTGTCTGTCAAGTACACGTTTGACAGGATCGGTCCAATAGAGCTGGTAAGTGTCGGGCATGATGAGTGCGAACACATCGGCGGGCGAGAAGCCATATGAAGCAAGCAGTACGGAGTCCGACAGAGCGGAAGACACCTCGGCCGAGTCGATAAGCATCTGCCGGCCGATCTTTCCGGCAATGGAAGCCCGGCTCCTCATCGTTCCGGAAAGAACAAGATTCACGGGACTCTGCCATCCGGCCGCGAACATCCTTGCCACATATTTGCTCACATCAGATTTCGTGACGGTATAATGTCCGGCTTTTACAGCCTTCAAGGAAGAAAAGCAGCGTCTCAGGCTACGCCTGTTCCTGACTCCGCATTTTTCAATTATGAGTTCTTCCACCTCCCGGGGAGACGTACCCGGCTTTATATAGAAATCACCTCCCCTGCTGAAATTGGGGACACGCCTGTCATAGTAATAATTGAAGGCAAAAAAGCCGCACACAAGCACGGCGGCCGTGCACAGCGAAAAAAAGAGAGCCTTTTTTGCAGACATTTTCTTCATACTACCTCAATGCGATTACGTCATCCGCCTGCAGCACATACCCGGCCGGAAGAGAGTTGAGCTTCTCCAAATCCTGAAGTCTGACGGCAAATCGCTGGGAAAGCTCACGCAGAGTTTCTCCGCCGTCATCCGAAATGTACTTCTCCAATCCCTTGGCGGCCTTCTTCTTTTTCTGCTGAAGATAGATGATGTCCCCGGCCTCCGGCTCCTGCCCGGGAAGCATATCGTTGAATTTACGCAATTCCCTCACGAACAAGTCATTTGCCCTGGCTATAGACTCTATGGTCTCTCCATCCGCGGCATAGATGAAAGGCACACCGTTAAGGGAACGCATCCTCCTTGAGAGAGAGAAGGTATACGATTCCCTGCCCTCCGGCTCAATCTTTTTGGGTTCTTCAAGTGACAGAGGAGACTCCGGGATGGCTACCGCGGAGGCCGACGTCTTGTCCCCGGAGCGGCCGCGCTTCTTTGCTTCGGCTTTATTTTTTTTCTTCTCCGCCTTTTCCTCCCGTCTGTTCCCCTTCGCAGGCAAAGCATCTGCTTTCTTTCCGCCGGCATCCGCCTTGCCGACACTTTTCTCCACCTGGGACGGTGTCAACTTGTCGAAACGGGAAAGATCATAATCCTCAATCAGCTTTATAAGTTTGGAAGGATAGGCCGGATCAGTCGCATAACCTGCCTTTTTCAGACCGTATGCCCAGGATTTGTAATCCTCCGTTTTGTATTCAAAAAGGAACTTGTACCTGTCTCTGTAGCGCAAGAAATCGGAATGGTCACGGAAAGATTCTTCAGCGGCATCATATTTCCTGAAACATTCCTTTCTGCGATCATCATCGGCATACTGTTTCTTTCCTTTCCAGTCGTGGCATTTTATGCCGAAATGATTGTTTCCGTCCGCCGCCAGAGAAGAGAGTCCGTAGCGGGATTCGAGCAGTCCCTGCGCAAGAGTGATGCTGGCAGGCACACCCGAACGGTACATTTCGTCCACGGCAGTCCGGGCATATCTTTCAATATATGCTTCCTGAGGGCTCTGCGCAAGAGCCGCGACGGAGGCAAAAAGGGAAAAAACCGCAGCGGCGGCATTGTGGAACAATCTCATATTGTCGGTATTATATCGGGAACATCAAAAACATCACCGTCATCAGCGGCATATGACATGGGGAATATTTCCCTTGCCTCAGCTTCATACAACGAAGCATCCTGACAGCGGGAGGAATAATGGCCAATCACAAGCCTCCCGGCGCAAGCTTCCCTGGCACATACGGCGGCATCGGCAGTTGTCGAATGGTAACGCCGGACAGCCTGATCGGACAGCTCCTTAAGATACGTGGCTTCATGATAAAGCAGATTCACTCCGCGCACCCACCCGGGCAGCTCGGCGAAAGGAGCGGTATCGCTTGCATAAGCATAGCTTCTGGGGATGAACGGCACGTAAGCGGCTTCGGAGTTCTTAATGAGCAACGGTTCGGAAGTACCCGAATTTCTTGTGTAGCCGTTCATGAAATCCGCTCCGCAGTCCTCTCCGGCAGGCCTGAGAATATCCTCTCCCCTCTTGAGTTTTCCGATTTCGGCAAGAGTGAAGCGATATTTTTCAAGCGCATCTTTACGCACATTAAGAGGAGGTGTCTTCTCCATGAAAAGATATCCGTAGGTTTCTATCTTATGGTTTAGAGGAAACGCCTTTATCTCCATGGATTTAGTCTCATATATCAAGCGCGGGGAAACAGCTTCGACAGCATTGAACTTGATTTCATAAGGCAGGCGGCTGCCGTAAAAAGACATGAAGAACTTAAGCACGGAAGCCAGATTTGAAGGACCGTAAATGTTCACCGGTGTCAGACGGCCTTTCAATGCCATGGTTGAAAGCAGCCCGAAAAGGCCGAACACATGGTCGCCGTGTATATGTGAAATGAAAACCGAATCCAGCTTCAGCGGTGAAATCCTGTACTTCATAAGCTGATGCTGAACCCCTTCACCGCAATCTATCAGAAACAAACGCCCATGTACGTCAAGTACATGAGCGCTCTGAAATCTTCCGGCCACAGGCACGGCCGATGCCGTGCCCAGTATCCGTAAAGTGAAACTACTCACCCTTTTCGAGTTTGTCCTTGAGCGCAGCAAGCTCAGAGATGTCACCGAGAGTGGTCTTCTCCAGATTTGAGTTAAGCTTCTTCACAGCCTTCTTGGTGGAATCCGCCTCTGCGGCAACCTTTGCCTCCTTGGCTTCTGAATAAGTCCTCGTATGTGAAAGAAGTATCCTTCTGGTGCTTCTCCTGAGTTCCACGACCTTGAAAGGAAGAGTCTCGCCGGCTACAGCCGTCTTGCCGTCCTCCTTCACAAGATCCCTTGCGAAGCAGAATCCTTCAGTACCGTCCTCAAGAGTGATGTTCGCGCCCTTGTCGGTAGCGGAAGCGACCGTGCCGTTGACTACGGTGCCCACAGGGTACTTGGCCTCAAGTTCATCCCAAGGATTGGGGAGAAGCTGTTTGTGACCGAGGCTGAGCTTATGGTTCGCCTCATCGAAATCGAGAATCACGACATCGATCTTGTCACCGGTCTGCACCATCTCCGAAGGATGTTTGATCTTGTTCCATGAAAGGTCGCTGATGTGGATAAGACCCTCTATGCCGTCCTCAAGCTCGGCGAACACACCGAAGTTGGTGATGTTGCGGACAGTTGCGGTATGTCTGGAACCGACAGGATATTTCTCGCGGATATTCTCCCAAGGGTTGGGCTGGAGCTGTTTCAGACCGAGGGACATCTTCCTGTTCTCCCTGTCAAGGGAAAGTATCTGAGCCTCGACTTCGTCTCCGACCTTCAGGAAATCCTGGGCTATGCGCAGTCTGGGAGACCATGACATTTCTGAAACATGGATAAGACCTTCAACACCGGGTTTGATCTCGACGAACGCACCGTAGTCCGCGATGAGAACGACTTTGCCCTTGACCTTGTCACCGACTTTGAGGTTGGGATCAAGGCTGTCCCAAGGATGAGGTGTAAGCTGCTTCAGGCCGAGAGCGATCTTCTTCTGGTCATTGAAATCGAGCACGACGACCTTGATCTTCTGGTCAAGCTTGACAACTTCCTCAGGGTTGTTGATACGTCCCCATGAAAGGTCGGTGATGTGGATGAGACCGTCAACACCGCCGAGGTCGACGAATACACCGTAGTGGGTGATGTTCTTGACGGTACCTTCGAGAATCTGGCCTTTCTCAAGCTTGCCGATAAGCTCGGCCTTCTGTTTCTCAAGCTCGGCCTCAAGAAGAGCCTTGTGGGAAACGACCACATTGCGGAACTCCTGATTGATCTTGACAATCTTGAAGTCCATGGTCTGATCAACATACGCATCGTAGTCGCGGATGGGCTTGATGTCGATCTGCGAACCGGGAAGGAATGCCTCGATGCCGAATACGTCGACGATCATGCCGCCCTTCGTACGGGATTTGATGTAACCCTTGACGATGTCGCCTTTTTCGTAAGCCTCGTTGACCTGATCCCATGAACGGAGCTGACGGGCTTTCTTATGTGAAAGAACCAGCTGGCCCTTGCGGTCTTCAGCCGATTCGATGTAAACTTCTACTTTGTCTCCGACCTTGAGATCCGGATTGTAGCGGAACTCGGTGGCGGGGATGACACCTTCGCTCTTGTAGCCGATGTTGACTACGACTTCCCTTTTGTTGATGGCAGTGACGGTACCCTCGACCACTTCGTTTTCAACTACCTTGGACAGAGTCTTGTCATAAGCCTCTTCAATTTTGGACTTGTCTTCGTTGCCGTAGACATCCGCTTCGTTCTCATATGCGTCCCAGTCGAACTTGTCCGGAGCGACGGAAGCGTTGAGAACCGCTTTGTTGTTTTCTTCCATAAAAATGATAAAAAACTAGTTGTTAAACATTATCCTTTGTGCTTGAAAAGCCTGCAAATATAAGTCGGATTAATTGATTTTCAAAATTTTCTACAGCATCTTCCGCCTTTTGAAAATAAAAAGCGTCACGGCCAGAGACAGCAGCATGACCGCGATAATGGCGATCCAGGCGTAATCCATGCCTTCGAACGGCAGCTTCACGTTCATGCCGTAAAAACTTGCCACGAGGGTAGGCGGCATGAGCAGGAGCGATATCAGGGTGAAGATCTTCATGATCCTGTTCTGGTCCAGGTTGATAAGACCCACGGCAGTGTCCTGAAGATACTCCAGCCTCTCGAAGTTGAAATTCACGTGATTGATAAGGGAAGTGATATCCTGCTGAAGGACATTCAGCCTCGGATCAAGCTCCACGGGATATTTGTCGCTTTTCATCAGGTTCGTGATCAGACGCTGCTTGTCGACTATGTTTTCGCGCACCACCATGGTGTTTTCCTGCAGCTGGTTTATGTCGAGGAGGAATTCCTCGTTTATGTCTTCCTGCTGGTTGATGCGCTTGCTGTACTGGGCGGTCTCCTTGGTCATGAGCTCGATCATGTCGGCGTCAAGGTCGATCCTCTGGTCAAGGATGTTCACGAACACCCAGTATCCGTTCGGAAAAAGCCGCGGCATGGCCTGCATCTTGCGCTGGAGTTCCGTAAAACTTCTCAAGGGGAAATCCCTGGTGGTGGCAAGACATCCTTCCGAAAGCGTGAAAGATACAGCCTCCATTCCGTACCCTTCCGGACCCGGCATCAGAAAGTTGGTGTTGGCGAAAATGGCCTTGTCCGTCTCTTTGAATCGGGACGAGCTTTCGATTTCCTCCGCTTGGGCACGGCTCTGGATTTGGGTGCCGAGAAAGGCTTCGACAGCTCTTTTTTCGTCTCCGGTAGGCGAAAACATGTCCACCCACACTACATCTCCGAGCTGCAGGCCTGTGAAATCTGTACCTGCACGGGAGGATATTCCCTTGTCAGCTGTTTTATAGAAGATGTCAACCATTTGCAGGAACTTTTTTCCGCCGTTTTTCCACTATTTTGCAAAAATATGAAAAAAATACTTGAATCGCGGCAGTTAAGGAACAGAAAATGCAGTAATGAGTTCAGCATTTTACTAAAAATAGTTAAATTTGCATTATAAAAATTTGACAGAGTTTAATTAAAAATCATAAACTATGGTCTCTTACAAAGAATTGGGCCTTGTGAACACCAGAGAAATGTTCGCAAAAGCCATTAAGGGAGGATATGCGATTCCTGCTTTCAACTTCAACAACATGGAACAGCTTCAGGCTATCATTCAGGCAGCCTCCGAGGAAAAGTCCCCTGTCATCCTTCAGGTTTCCAAGGGAGCCCGCAATTACGCCAACCAGACCCTTCTCCGCTACATGGCGCAGGGTGCTGTGGAGTATGCGAAGGAACTTGGCTGGAAACATCCCCAGATCGTGCTTCACCTTGACCATGGCGACAGCTTCGAGCTCTGCAAGAGCTGCGTCGACACAGGTTTTTCTTCAGTAATGATCGACGGTTCATCCCTTCCTTACGAAGAAAACATCGCCCTCACCAAGAAAGTCGTCGATTACGCACACAAATATGATGTGACGGTGGAAGCTGAGCTTGGAGTGCTCGCAGGCGTCGAAGATGAAGTTTCCTCCGAAGAATCCCATTACACAAGACCTGAAGAGGTAGTGGATTTCTCGACCCGCAGCGGCTGCGATTCGCTTGCCATCTCCATAGGAACATCCCACGGTGCATACAAATTCAAACCCGAGCAGTGCACCAGAGACCCCAAGACCGGCCGTCTCGTACCTCCGCCGCTCGCATTCGATGTTCTCCACGAAATCGAAAAGAAGCTCCCCGGCTTCCCCATCGTTCTCCACGGCTCATCGTCCGTTCCTCAGGAATATGTGGACATAAT
>CAYTYL010000027.1:0-20772 GCA_964441715.1 uncultured Muribaculaceae bacterium | reverse complement strand
CGATTCTTCCGCACCTATGTCCATGCCCTGCACGGCCCAGACTATGGTGGCCGACATCATCCAGTAGCACACCCAGATGCCTATTGTGTAGACGATGAAGAGCCAGCCGTGTTTCATGTGGAGACTGGACACTATTCCGTGCCATATCCCTGTCATGAAGTTCCATGTCTTGGAGCAGACTCCGTTCTTTTCCCTGAATCTGTAGATTATGAAGAAGAAAACGGCTATGGCGGCCAGTACGGCAATCAGCAGCCATGAGAGATTGATGCCGCCGATAGCTTTCTTGACTATGTTCTCGCTGTAGAATCCCCATGATTTCTTCCATGTGAGCGCAAGCGTAATGAACAGTACTATGAGCATGGAGACGACATCCCATGCGCGGTCGAGAAACATGGTTCCGAGCACTTTGTCGTAGGATGCGAGTTTCTTTCCGCCGGAGTCTTTGCCTGAGTTTTTGGTGATGTATCCGCAGCGGACGAGTTCACCGAGTCTCGGGAAGACCATGTTGGCGAGATAGCTGATGTTTATGGCGTTGAAACATGAGCCTGTGCTCACGCCGGGATCGATCGGCTCTATCATCAGCTTCCACCTGGCCCCTCTCAGCCAGAAGGAGAATGCGCCGAAAGCCATGGAAAGAAAAACGAATCCCCATCTGCATGAGAAAAGAGCCGTTTTGAAGTCCTGCCAGTTCACGTTCCTGAAGCACAGATACAGAAGAAGTGCGGCTACCAGAACCGAAACCGTGTATTTGATCGACTTCTTTAGTTTGGATGACATAGGCGTAACGGGATTATGGCCTTATTCGCCGGTGTTTCTGTGATGTGCGGCGTAAACTGCGGCATGGATATTCTCGAGGGGAGCGTCTGATACGGTGCATTCGGCGCCCAGCATGATTCTCCCTTCCGGGCCCTCATCCAAGGCTTTGCCGGCGATTGCCGCCATGTCCTCTTCCCGTGCGGAAACGATTTCCCCTTTGCGTTCGAGGCCTCCTAAAACGGGCCGGTTGAACAGCTTCGCGGCGTCCGTCGTGGAGAAGGCCTTGCCGTCGAGTTCGAAAGGTGTGTTCACTATCTGCCCGGGGTAGTCGGCGAAGCGTGTGAGGTCATCGAACGTGCCCTCCCAGTCGCAGATGTGCAGGATGTTGAGCTTTGTCCCTTTGTTGCATTCTCCCATTATCTCCATGTCGTAGGGCTTGATGAAAGTGTCGAAAAAACCGGGAACGCTTTCAAGTCTCTTTTCACCTCCCTGGGTGGTGGTGTAGAATCCTTCTATGCCGGACTTCTTGCACTCCTTTACGAGCCACAGCAAAGCGTCTCTGTATGAGTCGAATACGGCCTTCAGCGCATCGGGATTCTCCACGGCCCATTTTGTCACGTATTCGTCTCCCATGGACTGGCGCGACACCTGGAAGGGGTTGTAGATGGTAGGAAGCACATAGACGTCCTTGCCGGCTATGCGCTGGATTTCCTGTATTATTTCCAGGGTGGGGCGGTAGAAATCTTCCGGAATCAGTTCCGGATTCCTGACGGCGGTGCCGTCTTCCAGACCGGGCATCCGGCCTGCTCTCTGCTCGAACTGGACTTTGAGAATGTCCATGTTCGATTCGAGAAAATATTCTATGTGTGCCTGTACGGCGGCGTTGCCTTCCTTGCAGTCTTCGCCGAAGTGGACAAAGAATGCGGCGGGAACATACGATTTGTCCAAAGTTCCCGCAAGGAATCTGTCCATTATCTCCTTCTTGTCGGCGGGGATGCTTCCTGCGCTCCGGTTTCCGTCCGAGCATGAGGCCATGCATGCGGCGCACAGGAAGAGAATAAGCAGTTTTTTCATATCTGTTTTATTGATTGTCTTTGTTCAGAACCGCTACGGCTTCGTCCGGACTCATCGCATCGTCGGCGGAAAAAGCCCCGGTGCGGGTCCTCCTCAGCGAGTCCAGATGCGCTCCGCTGCCCAGAGCCTCTCCCAGGTCCCGTGCCAGGGCCCGTATGTATGTCCCTTTGGAGCATACGATGCGGATGTCGGCATGAGGCAGGTGGAGGGCGCTCGTGTCAGTTACGTTTATCCTCAGGTTCCTGGCATTGTCCTCCGCGGCGGTTTCCACGGATGGCAGACCTTCCGGCCTGAAGTCCAGCAGTTCCAGTTCCTTTATGTTGATTGTCTGGCGTGACAGGCTTTCCGACACGCTGTGGTCGAACGCCGCCCCCTCTTTCAAGGCTTTCCGGTATTGTTTCCTGGCAAGTTCATATGCCCTGATGCCGTCCACGGACTTGGCCGAGAACAGCGGAGCTATCTGTTCCTGCTCTCCGAGAAAAGAAGGCAGCACGGCTCTGAGGGTCTCCTCGCTCACTCCGTCCACCGGATATCGGGCGTCTATTTCTTTTTCCAGGTCGTACGACGGAGTGGTCGCTCCGAAGCTTACCCCGGCGACATACTCCTTGTCGTGCCTCTGCAGTTCATCGGCTATTTTCGTGGCCTTGCCTATGCATATGAGCAGCACTCCGGTGGCCAGGGGGTCAAGAGTCCCCGCATGCCCGACTTTCAGCTTCTTGTCGTGGAAATGGCGGCAGGCCGCCCACTTTACTTTGCGGACGGCATCGGCGGATGTCCAGCGATATGGCTTGTCTATGGGGATGATGAGCCCTTCGGGGTATTTTCCGATGTCATCGGAGAGCTCCGAGGTCCATTTGCCTGCGATGAAAGCTGCCACGGCCTACCACTTGTCGATTTTGTCTATCCTGCGCTGGTGTCTTCCGCCCTCGAACGGGGTTTCGAGCCAGCTGTTGACTATGGCCGTCGCCATCCTGTATGAGATGAACCGGGCCGGAAGCACGAGGACATTAGCATTGTTGTGGGCCTTCACGAGCTTGCCTACCTCCGTGTTCCAGGCGAGGCCCGCTCTAATGCCCTTATGTTTGTTGAGGGTTATGGCCATGCCGTTTCCTGTGCCGCACATGGCGAGACCGCAGTCCACCTTTCCTTCTTCCACTGCAAGAGCGAGAGGGTGGGCGACGTCCGGGTAGTCCATGCTTTCTTCGGAATGTGTGCCGAAATCTACGGTTTCATAACCCTTCTTTTTCAGATATCCGATCAGTTTTGTCTTGTATGCGAACCCCGCATGGTCGCTGCATATTCCTATTTTCATGTCTGTCAAGTTTGTATCGTGCCGCACGGCTTATTGCACGGGCAGCCTTTTTTCTATGTATTCCATCCGTTTTCCGAATTCCTCCGGGCCTATGAAAGAGACGATGTCGGCTATCCCCAGTCCGCTTGCCGACCCTGCGAGGGCCAGTCTCAGGCAGTTCATGACTTTGCCCATGGACCAGCCGTTGTCCCGGATGAAGCTTTCCATCTCCGTTTCGATGCTTTCCTTGCCGAAGTCTCCTTTGTATTCTCCGCATATGTGCCCCGCGGTCCGTACTGCCTGGGAGGCGCTGTCCGCCTTCCAGAATTTGTCCGCGTCCTTGGCCAGGAACGGAGCGGTGAGGCTGTCGTCATAGACTTTGGCTCTCGGGTCTTTGGGCCTGTTGCCGTCCTGTTTCTGTTCCACGGCGGCTCCGGCCTTGATTCCGAAAGCTTCGAAGTCTTCGGGCGCGACGAAAAGATATGACGCTATGGTCCAGAAGTCTGCGACGAAACTTGCCCTTTCCTTCACGAGAGCCACGACACCTTTGACATAGGCTTTGGAAAATTCGTGGGCGGAGAAGTCGGCCTTCATTTCCGCTCCGTCGTCGACCTTGATGCCGTGTCCGCGGAGTATGGGAATGAACAGATCGGTCAATTCCTCGTCCGGCTTCATCCGGAGATACTCCTTGTTGTACCATCTGGCCTTTTCGGGATTGAACTTGGCTCCGGCTTTCTGGACTTTGTCCAGCGAGAAGGCTTTTATGAGCTCATCCATGGAGAATATTTCCCTGTCGTCGCCGGGGTTCCATCCGAGCATGGCGAGCATATTCACGAATGCTTCGGGGAAGTAGCCGTCCTCGCGGTAGCCTCTGGACGTTTCTCCCTGGGCATTTGTCCATTGCAGCGGGAACACCGGGAATCCCATCTTGTCCCCGTCGCGCTTGCTCAGTTTCCCGTTTCCTACCGGTTTGAGAAGCAGCGACAGGTGGGCGAAGCGCGGCATGGAATCTTCCCATCCGAAAGCTTTGTAGAGCAGATAGTGGAGCGGAAGGGATGGGAGCCACTCTTCGCCGCGGATGACCTCCGAAATTTCCATGAGGTGGTCGTCCACTATGTTCGCAAGATGATATGTGGGCAGCTCGTCAGCCCTTTTCCAGAGCACTTTGTCGTCCAGGGTGTCGGTGTTCACTTCGATGTGTCCGCGGATGAGGTCGTCCATCTCCACGAGCGTGTCCTCCGGCATCCTGAACCTTATCGTCCAGTCGTCCGTTTCTTCGAGCCTGCGTGCGGTCTCTTCTTCGGAAAGGGTGAGCGAGTTCTTCAGCTCCTTGCGTGAAATGTGGTTATAGATGAACGTTCCTCCGGCGGCCTCCGCGGCGGCTCTTTTGGCGTCCAGCTCTTCCGCGGAGTCGAAGGCGTAGTATGCGCTGCCTTTTTCCACGAGGTATTCGGCATATTTCCGGTAGATGCCCTTTCTCTGCGACTGCCTGTAGGGTGCGTGGGGGTTGCGGTCCGAGGGCGTTTCAGCTATCTTTCCGTTCTCGTCCAGGCCCTCGTCGGGCGTGATGCCGCACCATCTGAGGGCTTCTGTTATGTATTCTTCCGCTCCGGGAACAAAGCGGCGCGAGTCGGTGTCCTCTATCCTCAGGATAAAGTCTCCGCCGTTCTGTTTGGCATACAGGTAATTGTATAGGGCCGTCCTGACCCCTCCCATGTGCAGCGGTCCCGTCGGAGATGGCGCGAATCTTACTCTTGTCTTTCTTTCCATGTCTGTTCTCCTCTTATCTGCTTCGTCAGTTTTCCTCGATTCCGGTTCAGTTTTCCTCGTTTCTGGTTCTGCGCACGCTGCGTCTTATGGCGGCGGTCTCTTCCAGTTCGGCTTTGCTCTGGCCCGGCTGCAGGATAAGCACCGGCTTGTTGTCGGCTGAGAAATGGAATTTCCTGACGTTGTCGGAACTGTTGAGGCCTATCTTGTTTATGTGTATGTCTTCTTCGGGCAGAATCACTTCTCCGTTCTCGACGGGGAGGGCGTCCGTGTATTTGAAATTCTTGGGGATGAGGATGAGTTTGCCGAGATCCGAGCCGGTGATGCCTATCAGGTTCATCTTGAAGCCTGTGGCTATGGCCGTGATGCGGATGCGGTCTCCGCAGTCGGGGTCGGTGTCGTAGATGATTCCTCTTTTGAGCTTGTTTACGTTGCCGGTGTATTGGGCAATCATGTCGCTTATCTTGCTGAGGTCTTCCATGGTGAGCCCCTTGTCGTTCTGCCCGGCGGTGATGTTGATCAGCAGGTTCTTGCAGCTCTTGAGGTCGAAGTCGTTGAGCAGCGGGGACTCCATGGCCCCTTTGACGGCCTCTTCTATCCTGTTCCGTCCCGTTCCCGTGCCGCAGCCCATGAGCGCCATGCCGCTGTTTTTCATTATGGTCCTCACGTCGTTGAAGTCCACGTTGATGTAGCCGGAGGTGGTGATGATTTCGATTATGCCGCGAACGGCCGTAGCCAGCACTTCGTCGGCCCTCGGAAATGCCTGCTGTATCAGCTGGTTGCCGAAAAAGGCGTAGAGTTTTTCGTTGTTTATTATCAGGAGGCTGTCCACGTTCTTTTCCAGTTCGTGGACACCGTCGACTGCCTTGGACATGAAATCCTCGCCTTCATTGCGGAAGGGCAGGGTGACAACGGCGACGGTGAGTATGCCTCTGTCCTTGGCCATTTTGGCTATGACCGGAGACGCTCCGGTGCCTGTTCCTCCTCCCATTCCGGCGGTGATGAAGAGCATCTGGGTGCCGGTGTTCAGGATTTTCTCCGCTATTATGTCCTGGGATTCAAGCGCCGCATTGCGCCCCTTCGTGGGGTCGGTGCCTGCGCCCAGCCCTTCTCCGAGCTGGATTTTTGTCGGGACGTTGCTTTTGAGCAGAGCCTGGGAATCGGTGTTGCAGACGATGAAGTTGCAGCCCTTGATTTTCTGGTTGTACATGTAAGTGACGGCGTTGCATCCGCCGCCGCCCACGCCTATGACTTTGATTATCGAATTCTCGTTTTCCCAGTCCGAGGCGACGAACTCGGGAGTGCTGTATTCTATCTTGTCCATCTGTCTCTACACGTTTTCGTTGTCGATGTCATTGTACATCTTGTTGACCTTTTCCATGACTTTCTGCCATGTCACCTTCAGTCCTCCGGACTTTTTGGGCTTTTTGGCCTTCGCGGCTTTATCGCTCTTGGCCGTCTTTCCGGCTGAATCTGTGTCTTTCTCTTCCGTTCCGCCCAGCGGCAGCTGCCCGTCAGGCAGTTCGTCCTCTTTTACCCCGTCCGTTCCGTCGGAAGTCTTTCCGTATGTTGCCTGTCCGCCGTCGGCCGTATGATCTCCTGAGGCCGTCTGCCCGTCCGTTCCGGTCCGCATTTCGGCTGCGTTCTGTCCGCCGTCATGCGTCAGGCCTTCATTTTCGGCCGTTTCCGCTGCGGATATGTCTTCCGTATCGCGGCCGTCCGGGGCGGCTTCCCTTTCTGCCGGGTCTATGCAGTTGAGGTTTCTGTCGGCCTTGGCGCTCAGAATCATTCCGAGCGATGTCGCCGCTGCGGCAGTCCCCGCTTCCGGGCATCCCGAAATCGAGAAAAGGTGTCTGGGATAGCCGAGCCTTACTTCGTAGCCGGAGCATTCCTTTATGAATGACACCAGATTCGCCATTTCCGCACCGCCTCCGGTTATCACTATTCCGCTGCGCAGGGCGTCCGCGAGTCCGCTTTCCTGTATTTCGTAGAGCATGGCGTCAACTATTTCCTTCTCCCTGCTCGTGATGAGTTCGGAGAGGTATTTGACGGGAATCTGTTTCGGCCCCGTCATTCCTTCCTCGCCTTCGATCTGCAATATCTTTTCGGAAAGCGTCTGCAGGCGGTCAGGCATGCAGGCTCCGTATGCGAGCTTTATGTTCTCCGCCAGGTCTTCGGAAATGGTGCATTCGTTCTTGATGTCCCTCGTCACGGTCTTCCCTCCGAACGGGATGCAGGCGTAGTGCCTGAGCAGCTTGCCTTTGTAGATGGTTACGGAAGTGGCCCCTCCGCCGAAGTCTATGAGAGCGACTCCCGATTCCTTCTCGTCCTCGGTGAGCACGGCCTTGGCGAGAGAGTCCGGCGTGAAGACTTTCTTGGCTACCGCTATCTCTATGTTGTTGAATACTTTGTCTATCGCCTTTTCGGAACTTTTCTTGCCTATGAAGAGCTTGAAGTTGCCGGTGAACTCCCGGCTTACCATGCCGACAATCTCGCTTTCCACTATCTGGAAATTGTCATCGCAGTCGAATGACTGGGCCACGGCCCCGTAGAGAGTCTCCTTGTCGAGGTCGATGTTGGGATAGTCGTCCTGGGCGATGCTTTTGAGCTCTTCGACTTCGCTTTCCGTTATGCTGTCGTCCGGTACGGATCTGATCGCCTTGGCGCTGTTGTTCTCCTGGCGGACATCGCAGCGCGGCAGTCCTACGACGGCCTGCAGAATCTTGATGTTCAGTTCCTTTTCCGCATCGTCGATAAGTTTCTTTACAGGCTCCGACGCTTTTTTGGGATTGAATACCGCGCTGTTGCGGATTCCGTCCGAAGGCGTCTCCCTGTAGTACTGGATCTGGATGTCGTTCCCGTTTATTTTCGCAACCGTGAGCCTGATCTTGGACGAGCCCAGATCGATGGCCGCAATATATCGCTCTTCCATATTGAAACTATTTTTCCTTACATACGATTTGACCGTCAAATTTAACGTTTATTGTGGAATAGAAGTCCTTTCCCTTGGCAGGTACGATGTATCTGTAATAATCTTCCATCCTTCCGAACTTGCTTTTGAGTCCTTCAGGTTTTCCGAAGATGAAGCGTTCCTTCCCCGAAACGGGGTAGAGGACCAGGTCGCCGTCACCTTCCACGCTTATCCGTCTTATCGCGTTCTTCCATGTTTTGTCGTTCCTGATGCGTGCGGCTGTGTTCAGCATCCCTTCGAGCCACTTCCTTTCTCCTTCTGTGGCGGGACGTCCCTTGAAGCCTTCGCTTACGTTGATGGGAATTGCCCCGTCCACGGTGACTATCTTGCCCGAGTAGTTCTTGGAGACGGGGAAGATGAAGCCTTTTTCGTCCGAGTAGTAGGAGCGGGAACCGTTCCTGAAAAGTATGGCAGGCTTCCGCTGGCTTATCTCTATGTGGACGATGCCGTCTTTGGTGGCGTATGCCTGGCTTTCCAGCACCGCGCTTTTGCCGTTCAGGCTTTTCTCTATCTTTCCGAGATTCACGCTGTCCAGTTCCTTGCCCACGGGATTGAGATTGTCTGCGGACAGGTATGCTCTCACGTCGTCTCGGGTGACGAAATCGAGCTTTGCACTGTCCAGGACCGCTATCTCCACGTCTTTGCACAAGACTCCCTTTCTCTGTTCCTTGCCGGCGGAACAGAGAATGTACAGCAGCATCGCGGTCAGGACTGCGGCCGCTGCGGCAAGAATTATGCGGACATGTATTCCGGTCATATCATGACTGCTTCGCTTCAGCTTTCAGCATCTCCGTTATGGGTTCTATGAATCTGTCTATGTTTCCCGCCCCGAAGGTGGCAAGCACATCGATTTTCTCATGTTCCAGGCAGGACATGAGCTCATCTCTTCCGATCATCACCTTCTCGGGGGCGGTGACCTTGTCGAAAATGATCTTTGAGCTTACTCCCGGTATGGGCTCTTCCCTCGCCGGATATATGTCCAGCAGGATCAGTTTGTCCACTTTGCTCAACGCCTCGGCAAAACCGTCGGCGAAGTCCCTTGTCCTTGTGTACAGGTGGGGCTGGAAAACCGCCGTCAGCTTTCTGCCGGGGAATATCTCCCTTATGGAAGCAATCGCGGAGGAAAGTTCCTTCGGGTGGTGCGCATAATCGTCAATATACGAAATATTTCCTGAGTTGAAGTGGATGTCCAATCTTCTTTTCACGCCGGAGAAGCTCCCTACGGCATTCTTTACGGCTTCCGGAGAAGTCCCGTGGAGCAGGCACAGCGCCGCCGCCGCCACGCTGTTTTCCACGTTTATCCATCCCGGCACTCCGGGGCAGATTCCGTCAATCCTTCCTCCCGGCCATACCAGGTCGAAGACAAAGCGGCCTCCGTCGGCGGGAGTTATGTGCTCGGCTCTGAAGTCGGCTTCGGGGTCATTGTAGTGGTAGGTGAAAACCTTTGCCCCGGTGCATTCTTTCCCGAGGGGCAGCCCTTTCTTGACAATCAGATGGCCGCTTACCTGCGAGGCGAAATCCCGGAATGCCTGCCGGTAGTTTTCTATGTCGCCGTATATGTCCAGATGATCCGCGTCCATGGCGGTGATGACGGCGGTCTCCGGGTGGAGCTGAAGGAATGACCGGTCGTATTCGTCAGCTTCGGCCACCACCACGGGGGTATGGCTCACCAGCATGTTGGTGCCGTAGTTTTTGGAGATGCCTCCGAGAAAGGCGGTGCATCCTTCTCCGCTTTCGGTAAGTATGTGCGCCGCAAGAGTGCTCGTGGTTGTTTTGCCATGAGTCCCGGCCACTGCCAGGCAGGTCTGGCCTTTTGCGATTTCGCCCAGCGCCCGGGAGCGTTTCAGAAGGCGGTATCCCTTTTCTTCGGCATAGACCAGTTCTCCGAAATCGGAGGGTATCGCGGGCGTGTATATTACGAGCGTGGATGCCTTGTCTTCCGGGATGAGGTCCGGACGGTTTTCGTAATGGACGGGGATGCCTTCTTTTTCCAGCTGCGCGGTAAGTTCCGACGGGGTTTTGTCATAACCGCTTACATTTTTCCCCTTGAAGCGGAAATAGCGGGCCAAAGCACTCATCCCGATTCCGCCTATTCCTATGAAATATATGTTGTCGTACATTGTCAGTCTATCAGTTTATACGCTTCTCCGGCTATGCTGAGCGCCGCGTCCGGCAGGGCGAGCGCCGCGATGTTCTTTTCCATGTCGGCTATTTTCCTGCTGTCTTTCAGGAGATACAGGGCAGTAGCCATGAGTTTTTCTTCGGCCTCGGAGTCCTTGACGAGCAAGGCGGCATTCTTTCTGACCAGGGCCATGGCATTATGGGTCTGGTGATCCTCGGCGACGTTGGGGGAAGGAACGAAAACGGCGGCTTTGCGGGCTGCGCACAGTTCCGATACGGTGCTTGCTCCTGAGCGTGAAATCACTATGTCGGCGACGTCATATGCCAGATCCATTCTTCCGATGAAGTCGAACCAGCGGATTCTTTTGAGCGCGTTTCCTCCCGTGCCTCCGGCGGCGGCATCCCGCATGAATGCGTCCACCCCTTCTTTGTAGTATCTGCCGCATTGCCAGATTATCTCCACGTCTTCGCCTCCCAGGCAGCCTTCGCTTATCCACTTTTTCATGGCTTTGTTCAGCGTGCCGCTTCCGAGGCTTCCTCCGACTATGAAGATGTGTTTTTTTGAGCTGTCAAGGCCGTAGAACCTGATTCCTTCCGCTTTGCTTTCCTCGGTGGCAGGCACTATTTCCTTCCTGATGGGGTTGCCTGTCAGGACTATCTTGTCCGCCGGGAAGAACCTTTCCATTCCCTCGTAGGCCACGCATATCCTTCCGGCCTTTTTGCCGAGCACCTTGTTGGCGAGGCCCGCGTAGCTGTTCTGTTCCTGGATGAGAGTGGGAATCCCCATTTTCTGGGCTTCATAGAGCAGGGGCGCGCTGGCATATCCTCCCACGCCTATGGCGATGTCGGGCTTGAACTCCTTTATGAGCTTTCTTGCCTTGAGCAGGCTTCCGCATACTTTGAAGGGGACTTTGAGGTCGTTGATTATGTTTCTGACGTTGAGCTGCCTCTGCAGACCGACGATAGGCAGTCCCTCGATTCTGTATCCGGCGGCGGGAACTTTCTCCATCTCCATCTTGCCTTCCGCTCCGACGAAAAGCACTTCGCTTTCCGGGTTCAGTTCTTTCATCTTGCCGGCAATGGCCAGGGCCGGGAAGATGTGGCCTCCCGTTCCGCCTCCGCTGATGATTATCCGCAATGCTTTGTATTCCATGTTATTATTGATTGTCAAGTTGCTCCACTTCTTCCAGCGAAGATTTCACATAGTCGTCGGGTACGGACACGATGGGAGCTGCCTTGTCCGCCTCCTTGTCTATCCTCTTCTTGGCCATGCGGCTTATGGACAGGATGATGCCGAATGCCAGGCTGAATGCCAGGAAAGAACTGTTTCCGTGGCTGATCATTGGCAGGGTCTGTCCGGTAAGAGGCCCGAGGTCCACGTTGATCATCATGTGCATGAATGCCTGTCCCGAAATGAGCAGCACCAGCCCGGCTATCGCCGTCTTGGCGAAACGGCTGTCGCAGTTCCTCACTATTATCACGCCTCTGGCCACGAGGCTGCAATACAGCGCCAGTACGATCAATGCCCCCAGCAGCCCGTATTCTTCTATTATGAAACTGAACATGTAGTCTTCGAACATGATGGGGACTATGTACCTCTGGGTGCTCCTTCCCGGGCCTTTCCCCAATATGCCGCCCTCGCTGACCGCTATCTTCGCGCTCAGGGGCTGGCGTACCTCGTCCAGCGCTTTCTGGAATTCTTCGGTGTTGCGCCCATATTCCAGCAGTTTCTCCTCAGGGTCTTCGGATGCCCGCGTGACTCGTCCCACGGCTGTGCCGAAACGCTTGAACATTTCGCCTCCGCTCATGCTGTACAGCCCTATGCAGAGGAGGAATCCGACTATCGCCACGAAGATATACGGGACCACGCTCTTCAGCGGGATGCCTCCCAGCAGTATGGTGGCGAACATCATGCCTCCTATGAACAGGGCGCTTGAAACGCTGCCCATGAGGATGAGCACACATACGCTGATGATGGGGAAGTATATGTATATGAACAGTTTCCATCCTGGTCTGGCAAGGAAGGACCATCGCTCTTTCCGGCAGAGGCTGTTCACTATCGTGAAGTCGTCCCGCTTGAACTTGTCCACGGCCCAGGCCAGGTACATGATCATGAAGATTTTGACGAATTCGAACACATGGAACTGCACGCCCATTATGCTTATGGTCCTCGTGGCTCCGTTTATGGTCTGGGCCTTGATTATTCCCAGATTGAGCTTGAGCGCCAGCATGAGCAGTCCGGTCAGGGACACGGCATAGCCTATCTGGAAGAAAACGCG
Organism: uncultured Muribaculaceae bacterium; assembly: GCA_964441715.1. Taxonomy (GTDB): domain Bacteria; phylum Bacteroidota; class Bacteroidia; order Bacteroidales; family UBA932; genus Cryptobacteroides. The sequence goes on along the minus strand of CAYTYL010000027.1, from coordinate 8,513 downwards.
GAAGTAGCCGATGGATTTTACCCGGTACAGGAGCAGGATAGCTCCCAGCCCGATGCCCGCTATCAGGAGCTGTTCGCGTATTATCGCGTCGCGCGAGCTTCCGGTCTGGATGGCAAGCAGCGGGGTGGAAGAGGATATGGCCAGGATGGAAATCATTATCAGGAGCAGCACGATCATCCAGATGACCTTGTCGCCCTCCAGGCTGTCCACCATGTGCCAGATGCCGGCAGATTTTTTCTTCCCCGCCATTCTACAGTCTTCTTACGGCTTCCTTGAACTTTTCGCCCCTGTCCTCGTAGCAGGTGAACAGGTCGAAGCTTGCGCAGCAGGGGCTGAGCAGCACGACGTCTCCGTCTTCCGCAAATCCGCTTGCGGCCTTGACCGCATCGTCTGCGGACGTCACGTCCTTCATCCTGTCTTTCCCCACTATGTCTTCGAAAGCTTCGTGGAACTTTCTGTTGTCAAGTCCCATGCATACTATCGCCTTGACCTTCTTGCGGACGAGGTCCAGAAGGGGAGTGTAGTCGTTGCCTTTGTCCGTGCCTCCGACTATCCACACCACCGGTCTTTTCTGACATTCGAGGGCGTACCATGCGGCATCCACGTTGGTGGCCTTGGAGTCGTTGATGTAAAGCACTCCTCCTACGCTCATGACGGGTTCGAGCCTGTGCTCTATGGGCTTGAAGCTTTCGAGCGAGGAGCGTATGACGCTGTTGTCTATTCCCGCCGCCTTGGCCGCAAGCGCGGCCGCCATGGAGTTGTATATGTTGTGCTTTCCGCCGAGGGCCAGTTCCTCGAGGAAGATGTCGCATTCGTCTTTCTCATACCTGACCACTATTTTGCCGTCTTTCAGGAAAGCTCCCTGCGCAACTTCGCCCTTTTGGGTGAAGGGCAGCCTCTTTGCGCGTATTATTATCTTGTCCAGATGGCTTATCGTGATTTCGTCATCGGAGTCGAAGATGAAACAGTCCTCGGGACGGAGATTACGGGTGATGCGGAATTTGGCTCTGACGTAGTTCTCCATGTCGTAGCCGTAACGGTCGAGGTGATCGGGGGTTATGTTTGTGATTATGGCTATGTCGGGACGGAAATCATAGCAGTTGTCCAGCTGGAAGCTGCTTATTTCCAGTACATAATAGTCGTGACGGGAGGTCGCCACCTGATATGCGTAGCTTTTGCCTATGTTCCCTCCGAGGCCTACGTTCAGCCCGGCCTCCTTGAGCACATGGTATATCAGGGAGGTGGTGGTGGTCTTGCCGTTGCTTCCTGTCACGCAGATTTTCCGGGCGGTGTCGTAACGTCCTGCGAACTCTATTTCGGAGATGATGCGGATTCCTTTCTCTTCGGCTTTCCTGATGATGGGCACGGTGGCCGGTATGCCCGGACTTTTCACTATCTCGTCTGCGTTCAGGACCAGATTTTCGCTGTGGCCGCCCTGCTCGTAGGGGATTTTCCACTCCTCGAGCGTGCGCACATGCTGTTCTTCAATCCTGCCGTTATCCGACAGAAAAACGTCAAATCCTTTGACCTTTGCGAGGACGGCGGCTCCTACTCCGCTCTCTCCTCCTCCCAAAACAACGATTCTTGCCATAATCCCAAAAATTATCTGAGCTTCAGCAGAGCCAGTGTGGCGACTCCCAGAAGCAGTCCGACTATCCAGAAACGCGCGACTATCTTTGCCTCGGGGAGGGCTCGCGCAGGCTTCCGGATAAGAGCCGGTATTCCCTCCTTCTGGAAATGGTGGTGGAGAGGTGCCATTTTGAATATGCGCCTTCCCTCGCCGTATTTATGTTTCGTGTATTTGAAATAGAATCTCTGCATCAGCACGGACAGGCTTTCCACGAGGAAGATGCCGCAGAGCAGAGGCAGCAGCAGCTCCTTGCGTATGAGCACGGCGCTCACGCCTATTATTCCTCCTATGGTGAGGCTTCCCGTGTCGCCCATGAACACCTGGGCGGGATAGGCGTTGTACCAGAGGAAGCCGATAAGCGCCCCCACGAAGGCCGACATGAACACGGCGATTTCTCCCGAGCCGGGGATGTACATGATGTTCAGGTAGTCCGAATCCACCAGGTTTCCGCTCAGCCACGAAAGGATTCCTATCACCACCGCCACGATTGCCGAGGTGCCGGCCGACAGGCCGTCCATTCCGTCCGTCAGGTTCGCGCCGTTGGAACATGCGGTGATCACGAGCACGATCATCAGCACGTAGATGGCCCATTTGCTGTACCATCCCCATGCTCCGCGCAGAGGCGAGAGTTTGGAGTAGTCAAATTCGTGGCTCTTTACGAAAGGTATGGTGGTCTTGGTGCTTTTCACCACGTTTTCGTTTTTCCACTGGCCGGAAGTGACGGCTTTCTCGCTGTCCGTGTCAAGCTCCATGTCCTGCGAGGGGTAGACGATGCTTGCGCTGTCCCTGACTTTTTCCCTTACGGCCACATCGGGGCTGTAGCATACCGTCAGTCCCACGATAAGTCCGAGAATCACCTGAAGTATGAGTTTCGTCCGTTCGCTCATCCCTTCCTTGTCGTGCCTGAACACTTTTATCCAGTCGTCCCTAAGACCTATTCCGCCGCACCACAATGTGGTGAATATCAGAAGCAGTATGTAGATGTTCCTGAGGTCTCAGAAGCGCAGGACCGAAATCAGCAGAGAAATTATGATGATGATTCCTCCCATCGTGGGAGTCCCTTTCTTCTGCATCTGGCCTTCCAGTCCGAGGTCTCTTATGGTCTCCCCGATCTGTTTGCGCTGTAGGGCGTGAATTATTTTTTTGCCGAGCAGCATGGCGAGAAGGAGGGACAGCACGGAAGCCATCATGGCTCTCGAAGACAGGTGCGTGAAGAGGGCCTGCCCCGGGATGTCATACTTTTCAAGAAGCTGAAACAGATTGTATATCATGCCTTACATGCTTTTGAACACTTCCGAGACGATTTCCCTTTCGTCGAAATGGCGGTGCTCCGTTCCTATTATCTGATAGTCTTCGTGTCCCTTGCCTGCAAGCAGGATGGCGGTGCCGGGCTGCGCGATCAGTATCGCTGTCCTTATGGCCTCCTTCCTGTCTGCGATGAAGAGCGTCTTTACCAGGCCTTCACGGCTGAATCCTGCGCGGATGTCGTTCATGATGTCTTCGGTATTCTCGCTGCGGCTGTTGTCTGACGTGACGAAAATCCTTGTGGCATATTTCTCCGCGACTCTGGCCATCTCCGGCCGCTTTGTCTTGTCCCTGTCGCCGCCGCAGCCGAAAAGGCAGGTCAGCGGTTTGCCGGGAGCTATGTCGCTCAGTGTCTTGAGCACGTTTTCCAGAGCGTCGGGCGTGTGCGCATAGTCTATGATGACGGTCAGGTCCTTCGGACCGCGCATGGTTTCGAGCCTGCCTTTCACGGGGTCGAGCTTGCTGATGGCTATCAGGGCCTCTTCCGGTCCCGCCCCGAGGACGGTGGCGGCGGAATAGATGGCGAGTATGTTGTAGGCATTGTGCTGGCCTATGAGCTTGGTCCATGTTTCCCTGCCGTCTATCCGCAGCTGCATCCCGTCATAGCTTTCCTCCATTATCCTGCAGCTGTGGTCGGCGAGGGAGCGGCACGAATAGGTGACAACCTTTGCTTTGGTGTTCTGGACCATCACCATGCCGTTCTTGTCGTCGATGTTGGTGATTGCGTAGGCATCGGAGGGCAGGTTGTCGAAGAACAGCTTCTTGCACCTGAGGTACTCCGCGAAGGTCTTGTGATAGTCGAGGTGGTCGTGGGTGAGGTTGGAGAAGATGCCGACCTTGAATTTGAGGCCGCTCACTCTTTCCTGTGCCATGCCTATGGAGCTGACTTCCATGAAGCAGTATTCGCATCCGGCGTCGGCCATTTCCGCCAGCAGCGAGTTGATGGTTATGGGGTCGGAGGTGGTGTTGGCCGTTTCGCTCCTTTTTTCTCCCACATAGTTGGCTATGGTGGAAAGCAGGCCGCAATTGTATCCCAGACTCATGAAAAGCCTGTAGAGCAGGGTCACGGTCGTGGTTTTGCCGTTGGTGCCGGTTATGCCCACCAGGGTGAGCTTATGTGAAGGATTTCCGTAGAAGTTGGCCGCCATTATCGCTTCGGCGTGTCTGGAGGACTGCACTTTCACGAGGGACACTCCGTTTTCGGCTGTGTCCTGTCCTCCGGCTTTCATGCCGGCCTTGCGCATCTGTTCTTCCAGGGCGTTTTCGTCTTCATAGGCTATGGCCGCCGCTCCCTGTTCTATGGCAGAGGCGATGAAGCTGTGCCCGTCGCCTGCGAATCCTTTCACGGCGATGAACAGCGAGCCTTTGCAGACCTTTCTGGAATCCCGGCATATCGACGAGATTTCGGTTTCTTCGCTTCCGCGGAGGTTTTCGCATCCGCAATCTTTTATTATCTCTTTGAGTTTCATAGTTCTTTTTCCTCGTCTTTCTTGTTCCAGTCCGGCATGGGCCCTTTTGTGGACAGGACTTCTCCGTTTCTGCGGTCGAGGGAGTAGACATTGTCCACTATCTCCCTGAACGCCAGAGCGGGGAGGGTGCCTCCGTAGAAGATTTCCCTGTCAAGGTTGGAATATATCACGACTATGGCGGTGTATTCCGGCTCTTCGGCAGGGAAGAACCCCACGAACGTCGCCTGATACTGTTTTCTTCCTTTCTCGTCTTCATAAGGATTTCTGCTTATCCTGGTGTATTTGGGATCGAGCACTATCCTTGCGGTGCCGGTTTTTCCGGCGATCTTGCATTTGGCGTTGGCGAGCCTTCTCTTTCCGGTTCCTTCCTCGACCACGTTCCTGAGAGCTTTCGCCAGAGTGTCGGCGGTGGCCTTGGAACAGATGGAGCCGTTGAGAATGGTCGGTCCGCGTTTCTCTTTCACCGCGCCGTTCTCTTCAATGCTTTCCACCAGGTATGGACGCATCATCTTGCCCCTGTTCGCTATCGCATTGTAGAATGTCACTATGTGCAGAGGCGTCTCGGCTGCCGAATATCCTATCGCCACTGAACCGAGATCGGTCGCGCTCCAGTATCTGCTCTGCGGATCGGGCAGGGTGGGGGCTTTGAATCCCGAAAGGTCGAAGTCGTAAGCTTCTCCGAGCTTGTAGGAGTAGAGCCTGTCTATCATTTTCTTCGGTCTGCTCCCGTAGTTGTCTATCGCGAGTTTTCTGAAAACATAGTTAGATGATATCTCGAATCCGTGCAGCACGGAGATTTTGTCGGTTTTGTTTTCCCTTTCGTAATCGCTTATGTGGTTGTCGGGGGAGAAACCCTTGACTACGCCGTGGTTCGTGGGAATCTCATCGCTGAGCTTGACTTTGCCGTCGTCCAGCAGCGTCATGAGTGTGGTGGACTTGAACACCGAACCGGGTTCGCCGGTACGTCCTATCGCCATGTTGTAGCTTTCGGTCATCTTGCCGGAAGTGCTGTCCCTCAGCAGGTTGACCATCGCCCTGATTCCTCCTGTCTTCACGTCCATGATGATGGCGCAGCCTCCTTCGATTTTCGGGTTGTCCTCTATCTGGGCGCGGAGCGCATGGTCGGCTATGTCCTGTATGTCTATGTCCAGGGTCGTCCTTATGTCTCTCCCGTCTTCCGGCCTGACGTATGCGCTGTCGTAGTTGTGGATCATTTCCCTGTCGTCGGTGACCTTCATCCACTCGTAGCCTTCTTTTCCGTGCAGTACGTAGTTGAATCTGCCTTCGAGGCCTATCATGTTGTTGCCGTTGCTGTTGCGGTTGTCCTTGACGTAGCCGATGGTTCTTCTGGCGAGAGTTCCGTAGGGGTATTGTCTGCTGTCCTTCTTTTCGGTCATGAATCCGCCTTTGTAGGCTCCCTCGTTGAACAGCGGAAGGGCCGACACCTTCTGAAGAGTCTCGTGGTCGATCTGGCCTCCTATCCTGACGTAGCGTCTGTTGGCCTCGCGGCTCCGGATTATGAGAGCGTAGTATTCGGCTGCGCTTTTGTCCCCGTATATTTCAGCCAGACCTTCCGAGAGCTTCCGGGCCTTGCCGCGCCATTCCTCTTCCTTGTCTTTCTTGCCCGCGAAATTGTCCTTCATCACCGCGCAGTCCATGTAAACCTGATACATGGGAGTGGACATGGCCAGCAGCCTGCCGTCCCGTGCTATGATCGAACCGCGCATGGGCTCCAGGACCTGAAGCTTGCTCTTGGGCTTGAAAAGGTCGGCGATTCTTTCGTCGGGTTTGTACGAGACCTGTATCTGGACGATTCTGACGAATATTACCGTGCTGAGCAGCAGGAACAGCAGGTAGAAGCAGTACAGGATGAATCCCGTACTGTCTTTTCTGATGTTTTTCTTGTCCGATGTCCCTGCCATTTCTTTCCGTCTATTTTTCTATCCTTGCGGCCGGCTTCTCCGGAAACGTGACCTTAGAGCCGTCTTTTTCGAGCATGTCCTTTATCGTGCTGATTCTCTTTCTGCTTACCAGCTGGACCGTTTTCTGGGCGTGGTATATTTTGAGATCCGTGAGCACGCTCTTGTTTTCCTCTACCTTCACCATGGTCTTTTCCACCCTCATGTCTATCAGTATGGTCAGCCACAGGAGCAGGAAGGTGTAAAGTATGTGGATGAAATATCTGTCCACATGTATCCTCAGGAGGAATTCCCCCTTCAGTATGGCCCCGGGCACATTGACCAGCGCCTGCCATGTCTTGCTGAAAAAGTTCATCCGTCCCTCCTTTTTCCTTCTTTCCGGCCGTTTCCCCTTTCGCTGCCGTCCATGGCCGGGTTCTTTATCGCCGCACGCATTTTTGCGCTGCGGGCACGTGTGTTCGAGGCGATTTCTTCTTCGCTCGGAAGTACCGGCTTTCTGTTCAGTGCGGTGAAGGGGGACAGTCTGCGGCCGTACATGTCGGTTTCCTCCCTGCCTTCCACGTTGCCGCATCTGATGAAGTTCTTCACCATCCTGTCTTCCAACGAGTGATAGGTGATTACGACCAGACGTCCTCCGTCTTTCAGGGACTCCGAGCTTTCGCTGAGGAATTTCTCGAGGGAACGCATCTCTCCGTTTACCTCTATCCTGAGCGCCTGGTAGATTTTCGCGAGGAGCTTGTGGGCCGCGAATTTCGGAAGCACCGGCTCCAGGACCTTGTCCAGTTCAGCCGTAGTGGAGATTGCCTTCTCTTTGCGGGCTCCGGCGATGAGGCCGGCTATCCTTCCCGAACACTGGACTTCGCCATAGAGCCGGAAGATTTTCTCCAGCTCCTGTTCATCGTAGCTGTTCACGATGTCCTCCGCCGTTCTGTCCGAGGATTTGTCCATCCTCATGTCCAGAGGGGCGTCGTATCTGAAAGAAAATCCTCTTTCCGCGGTGTCGAACTGGTGTGAGGAGACTCCGAGGTCGGCGAGGATGCCGTCCGCCTTTGCCTCTTCCGGATTTTCTCCACGGTTGAAGGCATCCAGCATGATGAAATTGTGGACGAAGCGGAAGTTGTTGTGTATCAGCGTCAGGCGTTCATCGTCAATGCGGTTTCCGATGGCGTCGCTGTCACGATCGAAGGCGATGACCCTGCCGCTTCCGTTTAAGCGTGAAAGAATCTCAGCGGTGTGCCCACCGCCTCCGAATGTGGCGTCTATGTATGTGCCGGAAGGATTGTCAACAAGTGCGGAGACACTCTCGCCGAGCAGAACGGCCGTATGGTATTCAGACATCTATGGCTCCTCCTATCTCGATTGAGACAGCTCTTCGGCCATAGCTTTATATTCTTCGTCCGATATGGTTTCAGCCTCGAATCTCTCTTTGGCCCAGACCTCTATCTTGTAATCGCCGCCCAAGAACACTACCTCTTTTGTCGCACCTATTTTCTCAAGAAGTTCGGAGGGGATGGTTATTCGTCCGAGCTTGGGGTCGGGAGTGACCACCGCGCGTTCGAGCAGATAACGTCTCCAGAACTTGGCGTGACGTTCATTGAGCAGATCCAGCTTCGATTTCACCGACTCGCTCTGTCTTCTCCACTCTTCCATGGTGAACATTTCGAGGCAGTCGGAGTAAATGTCCTTGTGTATTACCAGGGTTGAATCATCTTCCGCGGACAATGCGTTCTTGAACAACGAGGGGAAAACTATCCTCCCCTTGTCGTCTATTTTCGCATATGCTTTTCCGATGAATGTAACCATGGCTGTTCAATGTCCTTTCACGCTTGGGGCAAATTTAGGAAATTATTTCCATTCCATTCCAAATCTTTCCATTTTTTTCCACGGAGCTGCCATGCGCCGTCTTCTCCGTATTTCGTCCTTGCGGCATGATTCCTCTCTCTTGAATCAAAAAATATAGCTATTCTTCTGATGCACAAAAGAATAGCTATTATCGATGTCGGGGAGTTCAGTTATGTCTGAAGCCGCGGGTGTTTCAGATCCGGTCCAGTGCCTGACGTATGTCGTCCAGAATGTCCTCCACGTCCTCTATGCCTACGGAGAGCCTGATGAGGTCCGGGGCGATGCCGGCTTCTTCAAGCTGTTTTTCCGACAGCTGCCTGTGGGTGTGGCTTGCCGGATGGAGCACGC
>CAYTYL010000026.1:0-21784 GCA_964441715.1 uncultured Muribaculaceae bacterium | reverse complement strand
TTATCATTGCATTCTTTTGCCCTACGAAGTGGATGGCAGAAGTGAGAATCAGTCCGAAGGCTAAGGCTCCGGCACCGGCTCCGAAGAGTATGCCCAAGGATATAAGCAACGGAAAGAATGAATTGGAAAGCAGCATTCCGCCCATACTGACTGCAATGAGGATTGCGCCGATGAATAGCACGAAGCGGTTGGACCGGTGGTATGCCACAATGCCAAACAGCGGCTGTGTAATGCCAAAGACTATTTGCATGATGGCAATACACAAGCTTACGTCTGCATAACCGACATTGCAATGCTCGACAAGCGGCTTGAGAAGAATGCCGATGTCGCTTCTTATTCCTGCTCCGACTCCATACAGGATGCACGCCACCAGTCCGAACAGTATGACCGAGACTATGCTGATTTCTTTGTTTGCGTTGTTTGTCTTTATGACCATCATTCTTTATTATACGAAGGCAATGGAAACTTTTTCAGGAACTCCTTTATCATTGCTGCAATCTCGGCGTGGTGGCTTTCGGGCGCGAAGTGACCGCTGTCGACGTACTTTACCTCGGCATCGGCAGGAATGAAGCTCAGGGTGCCGCATGGCAATGCGCATTCCGACCGGCGCTCCATAGTCGAAAATATACATCGAGAAGTGCTCCAAGCCGATTAGTTCAGTAAACTTGTCGACAGTCTTTGCGAGATTGTCGAAAGTGTGTTCTCAGAAAGGCTTAACAGGCGCATCGGTCTGTCCGAAACTCGGCTTCCCCGGGTCGCCGGCCTCTCGGTAGAACACGTTTACGTTGTCTACTTTCCGGAATTTGCAGGTTATCTTAGCTGTCTTTTTTTCAGGATTTGTCAGAAACTGTAGCCGACCCCTATGTTCAGATAAAGAGGATGAAGCTTTTCCTTTACCGTGCTGAAGCCGTCTTTGAATATGTTTCCGAAAGCGTAGGTAAGGTCTCCGTTTAAAGAGAAATTGCCGTAGAATTTCCAAGAAGCACCGAGCTGGGCACCCCAGTCCGCTTTCCGCAGGTCATCACTGAAGTCGTATTCGGCACGCTGGCCTTTATCATATACGATCTTCTCCCCCGTCGGTTCTCCGCTGCGCAGATATCCGTCCGTGACATGCCCTGAAAAGTCACCATCCAGGTTGAAAGACGCGAACAGACCGGCCCGTACTTTCCAGCTTTCACTCAAACGATAGTCCGCCGTTACGGGAACTGTCAGATACAGGACGCTGTATTTGATATTAACATATCCTGTCCAGTAACCGGCGACCTTGTCTCCTTCGCGAATGATTTCGGTATGGTAGTTTTTTACATCCGCTCCGACTTTCATGGACTTGTTCTCAAGCCTCACGCCCAGAGATGTGCCCCAACGCTGTCCTTCTCCCCACCATTTTGTGGCTTTCGCTTCCAAGGTTCCGTTAAGACGGGGATTGAAACTCCTGACTTTCCTTACCTCCCTGGGCATTCCGAGCGGGGTAGATCCTCCGATATTGAGTCCGACATTGGCCTGGAGTTCCACTGCTTTGTCGGCAAAAATTCCGGATTGCAAGCCGTCTTGTGCGAAAAGAGGCATGAACGGCAATGCCGACAGGAGGAGAGAAACATATAATGCTTTCATCTTCATATCTGTTTTATTCATATTTAAGGTGGATTTCATCTACAAGCAGCGTGCTTCCGACCGCACCCTCAAACAAGGCTCCGCCTTCGCTTGAGGACATGATTATGGCTATGCTGTATTTGCCGTCGGCAAGCTTCTGCTCATCTATGCTCTTGTTGTTCTGAGGTTCGAAAGGGACGTCGAAGTACACCCACTCTTCTCCTTCTTTATGATCCGTGACTTCCGCCTTCAGGACTATGTTCGGACTGGAAAGGGAGTTTTTCCCGTCCAGATATTTCACATCATCGTCTGTCTCGAAAATAACCGCATATATGGCAAAATCATCCTTCCTGTCCAAGACAGCCATGTTCTTGTCGGTAAAAACACTGCCGGCTTTATACTTGTAGTAACCTGACATGGAGACCGGTACCGTGTTTCTAAGGGGAATTCCGAAATGCGTGGATGCCGGCATGTCCATCATGTTTACGGAGAAAGTTCCGAGGAACAAGTTTCCTGCGGCAATGGGAGCTCCGAAAAGCCTGCCGAGGGCGCCCGTGCTGATTGTAGTGAGCTTCGCGCATTTGCCCTGATAGCCGTTTTCCGCCTGCGATGTCGGATAGTCCGAGAAAGATGGGCCGGAAGACATCAGCGTAATCATGGCTCCTGCGTTTCCGCTGCCCCAGTCTATGTAATTTCCGCCTATCGTGTCGTAGAAAATCTGGAAATAATCGACTCCCCCGTAATTGTAGTACCTTACGTTGTCGAAGTGGAAATCTGCCGGCGTGGCATCATTTACTATGTTTACAGTATAAGTCTTCTTCCAATGTCCGTCCTCCGACGTCACGGTGTATGTGCGCGGTGTGGACACATCGGTATATGTGGTGTCATTGGAAAAAGTGCTTTCGTTGTACTCGACTTGCTTCACTCTGGTGAAAAACTGCAAGGAACTGCCTGATTCCGGTTCTATCACAGCGCCCTCCGACAATTTGAATACCGGTGCCAGAATGCTGTCCGCCGTGTTGGCGAATATCGTTATGTCTGTGTTTGAAATCAACGGATCGCGCAGAACGGGCGTGTCTCCAAGGGACACCTCCAGAATATCCGCCTCCGCATTGGGCGCTTCGGATTTTATGCATGCCGATAACGCCAGACTGAAAAGAGCCGCAAGACTCAGCGTCAGTTTTGTATTCGTTTTGTTCATATATGTATTTTAAGCGCGTAAAATCAGGAGAAATCCTGACAGCTGCAAAAAGAAACCGCCCGGGTCAAGGACGGTTTTTTGCAGAAGAAAACCTACTTTTTAGGGTAACCTATCTGGTTGTTGACGATGAGATCGACTTCTTCACCGAGCGCGAGTTCTTTTTTCAATGCCACGGTGTCCATAGTCATTCTCGGAACTGTTTCCAGCCCGAGCGCCGCACAGACAAGGCAGATGTTTTCCGACACATAGCCTCCGTCCATTACGCCCATTCTTGTTCTGGCTTCTGAAGGAATCTGAGCAGGAAACTTGCCGTGGTCGCTCACAAGAAGCAGCGATACGGGAGCGGTGGCCGCGAAGTCCTGACCGCCGGCCACTTCTTTGCGCAGATCTTTCGAACTTACCTTTTTCAGGCTATGTCCGGCCGGCTGATAGAGATATGCTCCGTCCTCGCGGACCACATAGACCATTATGTCCTGGGAGTTCAAGGCCGAAGGAGCGGTTATCCTGGCCTCTTCAGGCCTGTTGATTCCGCATGCTGCCCACAGAACCGTGGAAAGCGTTTCATCCGAAATCGCTTTGTCAGAATACTCTCTGCCCGAATGGCGTTCCGCAATGGCTTCCAGCAATGTGGTTTTATCGTCCGTTGAAGGTTTCGGGAGCTGAATCACCTGAGCGCTGCCGGCGGCTGCAACGGCAAGCCCGGCTATCGTCGAAATGTACTTTTTCATAGCATTGAACTTTTATATTTCACTATCTATTGTAAGGCATCTATGCATCCGTCGTGCAGATGTCTGTCCGTAATCCGGACCATGCATATGCGAACAATAAAAATGCCATCTTTTCAGGATTATGCCCGTTTAAAAAGAAAAAAAGGCCCATGCCTTTGCAATGAAATGGAAAAAAAGTATATTTGCAGTCCGAAAGGGGTATTAGCTCAGCTGGTAGAGCGCAAGGTTCGCAATCTTGAGGTCAGGAGTTCGATCCTCCTATGCTCCACCTTAAAGCTGCTACATAGGGGCGTAGCTCAGCTGGTTTAGAGCGCTTCAGTCACATTGAAGAGGTCGTCGGTTCGAGTCCGACCGTCCCTACGAGAAAGGTGATCCGAAAGTCATGTCGACTTAGGCTCACCTTTTTCATCATATCCGCATATCGCTTTTCCGGTGCACGGATTCCCCGTCTGAAATCACAGGCTGTACAGGACCGCGACGGCGATGCCAAGTATGCTGCCGAAAAAGACCTGGGAAGGCGTATGGCCGAGCAGTTCCTTCAGATACTGGATGTTGTTGTCCACGTTTGAAGAACGCTTGATGATATCCACGAGGGTATTGATCACCCTCGCCTGCTTTCCGCTTTCAAACCGCACGCCCGCAGCATCGTGCAGGACGACCAGAGCGAGGACCGTGGCGATTCCGAACTGTGCCGACGCAAGACCGTAGTTAATGGCACAGGTCGCTGCTGCGGAGCAGACGAGTGCTGAATGCGCACTCGGCATGCCGCCGTCACCGAACAGACGTTCCCAGTCGAAACGTTTGTTCTGCACGGTAAAGATGAAAGCTTTCAGCACCTGAGCGGAAACCCAGGCTATAAAAGCACATACGAGGATGTCGTTATGAAAGAGATCAATGAGTTTCATGGTGCATCATGAGATAGATACGGTTCTGTATTTCTTCCTTGAAGTGAGCGCATAAGCCGTGGCGGCCATAATCCCGGTAAGTATCCACGACACCGGATAGGCGGTAAGCAGGAAACCGAATCCGGGGAAATGCGGACAAACGATGTATATCCATGCCAGACGAAGTACGCATGTGCCGAATACCGTCAGCAATGCAGGCAGAAGCGATTCTCCGAAACCTCGCATCGCGGCGGAAGGAATCTCATAGGAATTGCAAAGGAAAAGGAAAAGCAGGGCGACCTCCATCCTTATCTTTCCATAGGATATGACTTCCGGATCCGTAGAGAACAGGCTGAGGCAAGGAACTCTGAACAGCACGAAAGTCAGGCTCAGTACAAGGCAGAAGGACGTGCTCAGAGCCAGACAGTCCCAGAAGGCCTTTCTGCAACGGTCATACTGCCCCGCAGCATAATTCTGACTGATGAACGTCATGGCGGCGGCGCAGAACGCAGGCACGACGAGATAGGCGATGCCTTCGTAAGTGAGAGCCGCGGCATTTCCAGCTATGGCAGAAGAGCCATAGGCATTGACAGCGGACTGTACGAACACGTTCGATATGGCGAAGAGCATACTCTGGAAACCGGCCGGAAGCCCGATGAAAAGAATCGCCTTGGTTTCGGCTTTTTCCAGATGTATTTTCTTGAAATCCAGACGGAAAGCTCCATCTTCATGCCGGAGCATATACACGATTATGCTTGCGCTCAAAAGGTTTGCCGCACTGGTGGCTATCGCCACTCCCTCCACTCCCATGTGGAAGAAAAGGACAAGCGTCAGATTCAGTATGGTATTCAGGATGCCTGCCGCGATGAGAATGAACAAAGGACGTTGCGTATCTCCCCTGCTGCGCATCACCGCTGCCCCGAAATTGAAAATCATTATGAACGGTACGCCCGACATGTAAATCCTGAGGTACAGCACAGCCTGCTCAATGACATTTGCGGGTGTGCTCATCATAGCCAGAAGAGGCCTGGAAACGGCAAGTCCGATGAGCATGAGCGCAATGCCGCTGTATATGGCCAGCGCCGAAGAGGTCCCGACTCCAATCCGTATCCTTTTTTCGTCATGCTGTCCTATATGTCCGGCTATCACGACATTGGCACCCGTCGCTATCCCTATGAACAGATTCAGGATAAGGGATATCACGGTGGTGTTCGCCCCGACGGCGGCCAGAGCCTCGCTGCCGACGAACCGGCCTACGACAATGACGTCCACAGCGTTGAAGAGCTGCTGCAATATGCTGCTGGCTGCAACGGGCAGTGCAAAAAGCAGTATACGGCCCAACATGGGGCCGTTCAGCATGTCAACTTCCCTTCTTACCGCCATGTCGTCTACTGCTCGTCCACGTCGTCTGACTCGCGGCGATAATCATCGATCTTCTTTTCGATACGGCTGACTCCGGAAAAACCGACAAGATAAGCCACGCCCATAAGAATCAGGCTGATTCCGGCCAACAATGAAAGCAGCGCCGTTGAAACGGAAGGGTCGCGGAGACAGGAGATGCCGAGAAGTATGCCGCCCGCTCCGAGAAGACTGATTACCCACCAATAGGTCAGACCGCCTTTCTTGTAGTCGAAACTCTGTATGGTGATGATTATGCTCTCCACAAGAATCCACACCGAAAGCAGTATGGGAAGAGAAAGCGAAACGAAGAAAATATTGCTCAGGAACAGTATGCCGAGAATTATCAGCAGAATGGAAGATATCACCCTCGATGCACTGTTCGGAAGGAAACTCTGCGTCCTGAGAGCGAATATGAGTTTGCAGATGCCGGCAGTCAAAATGGAGAAACCGATTACCCATGCGGCTGCCCTCATGGTAGCGAAAGGATTGCATATGCACATGATTCCCAGAATAATCAGCAGGATTCCGGAAACGGCCAGCCATGTTTTGTTGCTTGTTTTCATGAAAAAATATTTAACACCGCAAAATTACCGATAAAAAATCACTAATGTAAAAGATGCCGCCTTTTTAACGTCAAAAACTATTTCAGGTCAAGAAGCACAAGCCTGTCTCCTTCTTCCAAAATGGTATCACCATGTGGGATGATGTTCTCTTCTCCGCGCCTGATAATGACTACAAGGCCCTTGTAAGTCAGTTCGGAAAGCCGTTTCCCGACAAGACGTCCGCCCTTTTCTATGCTTTTTTCTTCGAGCGACGTGGAGGAGTCTTCGAACTCTTTGGTCAATACGATTATGTTGTCACCGGAATGAAGCACCGTTCCTCCTCTCGGCTGAATCCGCTCTTCTCCCCTTATGACAAGAACGATGAGAAAGTTCTTGGGCAGGCCGAGTTCCCTGATCGACTTCCCTGCCCAACGGCTGTCATCCGTAATGGGGATGCTGCCGAAGTTGACGTCCGTGGCATCGGAGTAGTCGTTGAAGGTCTTCATGACATCGTTGTTGCTGTCGATCATGTCGAGTTTCCGCGCTGCCCAGGGGATAAGCGATCCCTGTATTCCTATTGAGAAAAGCACTATGCAGAATACGATGTTGAATATGTCATTTCTCAGGAAAGCCGGATCGACCATCGCCATGATTGCGAAAACGATGGACGCGGCCCCTCTTAGTCCCACGAACGAAACGAAGGCCTGCTGCTTGAAAGGGTATTTTCTGAACGGAGTAAGTATGGAGAAAACCGACAGCGGACGTGCGACGAACAGCAGGAAGAGGAACACGGCCAGTGCAGGAAGTATCGCCTTGTGCATCATCACCGGCCTCGCCAGCAGCCCGAGCAGGAAGAAGATCAGAATCTGCATGAGCCCCGTTACCCCGTCAAAGAAGCTGACGAGGGATTTCTTGCCGTGAAAATCCACATTTCCAAGCATTATTCCGACTATGTATGCAGACAGGTAGCCGTTACCTCCTATAAGTGTCGGAATCGCATACGATGCCACGGCTACGGCAAAAATGAAAAGCGAATCAAATCCGCTGGTCTGGAATTTAATTTTTTTTATGCCTATGGAGGCAAGTTTTGCGATGCCCACGCCGCATGCACCGCCGAACGCAAGCTGCGCGAAGATGTTCCATGCTATCAGACCTCCGCTGGCCGAACCGTTCATCATGGAAAGAAGGATGCTCGTGAGCATATAGGATGCAGGGTCGTTGCTTCCGCTTTCCATTTCAAGCATGGGAGCCGTATTGTTCTTAAGTCCCAGCCGCTTGCTCCTCAAAATGGAGAATACCGACGCCGCGTCAGTCGAGCTGATCACAGCACCGAGCAGCATGCTTTCAAGCCACTCCCAGCCAAGCACGAATCTGCAGAAAAGCCCCGTGAGACCCGCCGTCATGACAACACCCAGCGATGCAAGCAGCGAGGATTCGCGCACTATCGGTTTTACGGACTCCCATCTGGTACCGAATCCGCCGTAGAACATGATGAAGATGAGCGCGACGGTACAGGTCTCTTTGGCCACGTTGTAATTGTCGAACCTAACCGGCCATAATCCGTTGTTTGCGAAGAGCATTCCCAACAGGATGAACGCAAGGAGAGTAGGTATGCCGATTCTGGAAGAGATATTGTTCAGGAAAATGCCCGTCAGGATGACGACAGCTATGAGTATCAGGAATAAAGACGTCATGAAATTCTTGCATTTAAACAAATATACTAAAAAATCACGACAGCCCAAACGCCGGGAACTTCACCGCCTAATTGCCAAATTTAAACCGCAATCCGAGTTTCATGTCAAATGCAGCCTGATGCTCACTGTAGGCCGATTTGAGCTCCGTACATCCGTCCGGATAAAAAGAAACGCCCGGCTCCGCATAGAACGACACATGCGGAGAGAATTCATATTCCAGTCCGGCGGCAGCATTCAAACTCAAGACTACCCTTTTTTCCCGTACCGCTTCCGATGATTCGCTGTCCGAATAATCGAAAAGTTCTCCTTTAGTGGCAAGCCTTCCGGAAATCAGTTTTTCTCCCATGACTCCGGCCGAAAGATACAGATTGAATCTGCCGCTGTTCCACAAATCATATGACAGTCCCAGAGGGATGCCGACATAATGCAGTTTCTGCTCGGATTTGACTTCAGAAGAGGAGTATCTTTCACTGAATTCCGATTTCAGAAAACTGTATAGTATTCCGCTCTGTATGCTCCAACGGTCACTCAGAGCATAACGCACTGAAATCCCGACCCTTATCGGGGCATCATGGCTTTCGCTTCTGTCGTATGGAGCGTCAACGATGCCGATGCTTCTTACTGAAGACAATGCGGAAGAATACAATCCGTACGGTTCAGCGGCAGAGGCCATCATGAATCCCCCTCCGGAATCATGATCACCGGAACCGAATCTTGAAAAGTCCGCACCTACGCTGAACTTTCTTGTCCTCCGGTGCGTCTCCCCTTCCTCCCAAAGAACTGTCCCGCCGTCGTTTCCGTCAATTTCTTCCGGACGATCCGCATGTCCGCCGCTTTGTTCAGGGACAAGCCCGTTCACGGAATCATTTGCGGATACTGCCTCATCTGCAGCGTGATTGCCGTCGGCCGCCGCAGCAATTTCAGGGAAATTCCGTACATCCATGGACTTTTCTTGGCTCGCATGAAAGACATCGACAATCGGAGCATAACGCTCAGGAGCAGGGGGCTCATGCAGTTCGTGCACGACGGCGACGGCCCCGGACTTAAGCGAGGATTTCCTGTCGAAAAGAATAAACGAAGCCGTTGCGGCGACAATGCATATAGAAGCTGCAACCGCAAGGACGCGATACAATGGTCTCCGCGACATTCTTTTCTTAATGCCGTCAAGCAGGCCCTCCGGAGGGTCCATTTCCCCCTCCGATGCCATCTTCCGAAGATCTCTTATCCAACTATCTTTCATATTCCTTCATTTTGGAAATCATCCGGGCAAGCATGTTCTTGGCCCTGTGGTATTGGGAAGCCGAACTGTCCTCTTTTATGTGCAGCAGTTCGGCAATTTCCCTGTGACTTTTGCCCTCTATCGCATAAAGGTTAAAAACGGCACGATAGCCTTCGGGAAGCTTTCTTATTAGAGAGACTATCGTCTTGTAGTCAAGACCTTCCACTGAAGGTTCTTCTTCCGGGACCAGGTCCGCCACATCATCGGTCAGCGGAGACGGGCCTTTTTTTTCTTTTCTGAGATATTGCAGACACTCATTCACCGCTATCCGGCTGACCCATGCCTTAAGACTCCCCTTGCCTTTGTATCTGAACTTTCCGATGCTCCGGTATATTTTAATGAAGGCCTCCTGAAGCACATCCTTGAGAGCATCGTCGTCCGCTATGTATCTGGCGCACAAGCCAGTAAGATATGGGGCATATTCTTTATACAGCAGTTCTGTCGCGGCAGATTCGTCGCGACGGAACATGCTCAGGATAATCTGTTCGTTGTCTGTTTTGAAAATGCCCACAATCCTCTTTCAGCCGTTTCAAACACTAATTTAAAACAAAGGATCAGTTTTTCCTCGTACAGTATTTGAAGGCCAGCGTTTTTTTGCCGCTGAATGAGAGGTAGCTCAATTTCAAATCCGCCACAGAGCCTCCGGTATCGGGAAGTTTGTCCAGACGGAATGCAACCGCAGCGTCACCAAGCTCCCTTCCGACGTCTTCGCAGGCATCATGATACAGAATCACTTCATAGGGATCGTCGCCCCGGACAAGATTGAGGACATGCTTTTTCTCACCTCCGAAGTAGGTGCGGATTCTCAGGGTGAGATAACCGTCCTCGCATACGGTCGTCCAGTCGTTCACAATCTCGACAGGATCATTACCATATGCCGCTTCATCGTCAGGTGTCCTGTCCGCCATGGGTTTTGTGAGAATGTCCTGGAGCCAGTTGACATAGACTTTGTCCATGGAGCCTCCGCTCGGCACGGCATCTCCCGCTTCCCTGTCATTTGCATTACGGTAGTTCACAAAAGCCCTGAACTCTTTGTCATAGGAGACTTTCTGAAGATTGACCGGATATACGGCTGTCTTGTCGTCGACCTGCAGGATCACATTGCCGTCGATGCTTTTTACCGTCACGACGGCTGTCGGATAATTCAGTCTGGAACTGTCATTGTCCTTATCGAGATCCGAACAAGAAAAAAAGACGCCCATGGAAAATAACAGGAGCGTCTGTAATGCAAGATGTCTGAAGTTGATGTTTTTCATAATTCCTTAATTCGCTTGTTTCATGTATCCCGGATTTTGTAACCCGTTCACATGATAAATGGCGAGCGAAGCGGAATCTTGCTTGGTCTTTTTATTTTTCTGCCCGGTCTTTTTATTTTTCTTTTCCCTTAGGATTCTGATAGTACTCCAGGCCGCGTCTGACATTTGCTATAAGCGCTTCGGAAGAGTAGGTGGCGCCTGATACGGCGTCGACCTCGGTTTCAAGCGCATCCTTGACAGTTTTTCCTGTCCACTTGGAAAGCAGCGTTTCCGCTTTGGCAAAGAAGGACGGTGTCTCTTCATTTTCAAGAGTTTCGATATTGCTGACCTTTCCGTCCTTTATATGAATCTCCACGGGAACAGTCCCTGCAAAGCCGTCGATATCACGGCCTATGGTCATGGTGTTGATGATGACCGTACCGTCAGATGTCTTGGTCAAAGTCTTGACATCCTTGTCCTGCGCATGAACCGCAGCCCCGGCTAGCAGCAGCGCAAAAGAAGCGATTATGATTCTGTTGTTTTTCATAGTGACGGCAAATATATGAAACGCACGGAATGGGAGCAATCGCTAAAAGTGATTATTGCATGATGTAAAATTCCGGAAAAAATATTTGTTGCGGATGTATTTGTCTATATTTGCAGCGCTTTCCTGACAAGGGAAATGCATTTTTGTACATATTGATTCTTGTAGAAATGAAAGGATTGTTAGCATCAGCGTCAGCTGTTCTGACAGCAGTCGCATTGATGACCGGCTGCGGCACCGGACAGAATGAAATCGACTACACGGTAGCCGAGCATTATTTCTTCAACAACAGCGCGGAAGAGCCGGAAAACCCCATCGTTACCAATCAGTCCGATTTCGATGCACTCTACGGCTATGCTCCCGTCATGGGCGAGGACGGTTCCCCGACTCCCATCGACTTCGAAACACAGTTCGTGATAGGGATTGTTCTCCCGGTAACCAACACCCTTACGATAATCACTCCGGGAAGGCTTTTGAGCGACGGGAAGAACATGACATTGGAATACGGCGTTGAATATAAGGACAAAGACATGTCCTGGTACATGAGGCCGATGGCACTGATCATCGTCGACAGGCAATACCTTCCGGAAACCTGCGTGCTGAAGCAGATTCAGCCGGATGAAAGCGGACAGAAGAAATGACAGTCCGCACCATGGCATGAAAAAAGGCCGGCCTACATCTATCGGACGTAGGCCGGCCTTTTTCGGAATCACTCTTTATTTCTCAGAAATTACTCAATTGAAATCTGACGGGTTGAAGGAGTCTGCTCGGCGACTTCTTTCTTAGGAAGAGCCAGAACCAGAACACCGTTCTCCATCTTGGCGGAAATCTTCTTCTCATCCACATCCTCAGGAATCTGGAATGCCTGTGAATATGAGCTGTAAGAGAACTCCCTTCTCAACCATGTAGCTTTCTTCTCATTCTTTTCATTCTTGGCGTTCTCGTCATGATTTTCGCTCTTGGATTTCTTCTCGAAGGAAATGACAAGTTCGTTGTTGTCATCTATGTTGATCTTGAAGTCTTCCTTGGCCATGCCCGGAGCCGCAACCTGGATTTCATACTCTTTTTCGGTCTCTTTGATGTTCACCGCAGGAGCAGAGAACTGCTTTGCGACAGGAACACCTACGAAATCATCGTTGAAGAAATCATCAAAGAATGAAGGAAACCAAACATTGTTGTGATTCTTTCTGTAGTTTTTAACCGGTACCATAATTCAAATCTCCTATTTTTTATTGTTTTTTTCTTTTTCCCTCCCGCTTTCTTAGCGGGTTCGCCTGACTTAAATGCAAGCCGCAGACCAAAGCCCAAAAACCGTATAAATATGACAATCAGTCAGTTAGATATGTCAAAAAGTCCATTTTACACATCTTGCCGGTGACAGATTGTCACAAATGGAGAATGATACCGTCCGAACGCTAAACTCCGCTGAAACTGCTGAATCCTCCGTCGACGGGAAGCACTACCCCGGTGATGAAAGAAGCCGCGTCAGAACAGAGGAACTGCGCCGCACCGTTGAGCTCATTTATGTCACCGAATCTTCCCATAGGAGTCTTGGCTATGACTTTCCGGGAGCGTTCCGTAAGGCTGCCGTCAGGGTTGATTAGTGCGTCGTGGTTCTGTTTGCCTATGAAAAAACCGGGGGCAAGAGCATTGACCCGAATCTTGTCACCATACTTGGAAGCCATCTCGTTCGCCATCCAGCGGGTGAAATTGGAAACGGCCGTTTTGGCGGCACCGTATCCGGCGACCCGTGAAAGAGCTTCGTAGGCGGCCATCGACGAGATGTTCAGAATGCAGCCGTATTTCTGCTCCGC
Source organism: uncultured Muribaculaceae bacterium (assembly GCA_964441715.1). GTDB lineage: Bacteria > Bacteroidota > Bacteroidia > Bacteroidales > UBA932 > Cryptobacteroides. Next base: position 8,872 of record CAYTYL010000026.1, on the reverse strand, counting down.
GAACAGTTTTGAGAACACATGGCAAGGAAAGACCGTCCCGTTGAGATTGAGGTCTATCACCTTGTTCCAGTCTTCGATTTTCATGTCCCAGAAATTCTGATCGGGCATTATGTTGGCACCTGCGACATTGCCGCCGGCCACATTGACAAGAACATCGACATGGCCGTACCGTTCCACTATTCTGGATGCGACGGAAGCGATGTCATCAATATCCATGACATTGCATGACCATGCCGAAGGCTCCCCGCCCAATGCCTCAAGCTCGGAGCGGACCGGCTCGACCTGTTCTTTTTTGTGGACAAGCGCCGCCACCGAAGCACCCTGCGAAGCGAAGTGTCTGGCTATGCTGCCGCCGAGAACTCCGGCCGCACCGCTTATGACGGCGACCTTGCCTTTTATGCTGAATAATTCGTTTCCCATGTCTATTGTTCCAGAATTGAATCGATTTCCTTAAGTTCATCCTCGGAGAAGGACGTGTTTCCTACAGCTTTCATGTTGTCTTCAAGCTGGCGGACAGAACTTGCCCCTATGATTACCGACGTCACCGAGTCGTCTTTGAGATCCCAGGCAAGCGCCATCTGCGCTAGGCTCTGTCCCCTACTCCGGGCGACGTCCGAGAGCCTGCGAAGTTTTGCCAGAAGTTCCGGAGTCACAGCGTCAGTTTTCAATGACCCGTTTCTTGATGCTCTGGAATCCTCCGGGACACCGTTGAGGTAACGGTCGGTAAGAAGCCCCTGTGCCAAAGGAGAAAAAGCGATGAATCCCGTCCCGTTTTCACGGGCCTGGTCAAGCTGGCCGTTATTCTCGGGATTGCGGACAAGCATACTGTAGCGCACCTGATGGAGCAGACAGTGGACGTCGTGTTCTTCGAGATAGCGGCAGGCAATCCGGGCCTGTTCGGCAGGATAATTCGATATGCCGACATATAGGGCTTTTCCGCTGCGGACTATGTCCACAAGCGCCTGCATGGTCTCTTCCAGCGGCGTGTCAGGATCGAATCTGTGGCTGTAGAAAAGATCCACATAGTCCAGCTTCATTCTCCGAAGGCTCTGATCGAGACTGGCCATCAGGTATTTTCTCGAACCGTGGTTCCCGTAAGGACCGGGCCACATGTCATACCCTGCTTTGGAAGAGATGAAAAGTTCATCTCTGTACGGACGGAAATCGCTTTCCATAATCTGTCCGAAACTGAGTTCGGCGGTGCCGTAATGCGGTCCGTAGTTGTTGGCAAGGTCGAAATGGCATATCCCGTTGTCGAAAGCCTTGCGGAGAATCTCACGGCTCCTCGAAAGAGGAACCGTGTCTCCGAAATTCTGCCATAGTCCCAGCGAGATTTCCGGGATCAGGACACCGCTTTTTCCGCAGCGGCGGTAGCGCATGGACGATTCATATCTTGAATCATCCGCTCTGTAAACATTTTCCGTCATTTCATTCGTCAACTGCGAAAATAGCTCCCTTGTCGGAATAGTCCTTGTCATAGAACTGCACCGCATTGTCGTTCAGACGCGGATATGTGTTCTTGACCAGCTCGATAATCTCGGCACCGGCAAATACGGCAGGGCCGTAACCATGAGCCGCATAAGGGCTTACCGGACGATAATAATAGAATGCCGGATCGAAGGCCATGCCGGTTCCGACGCATGTGCCGTTTACCTTTCCTTCCGCGTCAATCTCGGAAGATACGGCATTCCAGGCCAGACATGCAACAGGTCCGAAAGCAAGTTCATTCAGCCAGCCTTTGAGTATTCCGTGGGCGAAACAATAAGCATAGATGGCCGTGGCGGAAGTTTCAAGATAAGAGTCATTCCTGTCAAGAAGCTGATGCCAGAATCCTTCTCCGCTCTGGAGGGCTGCGAGTCCTTCCGCATGCTCGCGGTAAAGTTCCAATACCTTGTCTCTTCCGGGATATCCTTCAGGAATGGCGTCAAGTACTTCGCACATGGTAAGAATTGCCCATCCGTTGGCACGTCCCCAATGGTACGAGGGATGGTAGTCCATGGACTCAATCCACCCGTGTCTGAAAAGTTTCTTCTCGGGCACCCACATTTTTTCCTTGAAAAGGCTTATCTGCTTAAGTGCTTCATCGTAGTACTTCTTTTCTCCCGTCAGTTTGCCGTACCAGGCTATGGCAGGGACTCCCATGAACATGTCGTCGAGCCATACCGCATTGGCGAGCGGCCTGTTACGGGCGAGCGTTCCGTCCTTGAGCCTGTACTCTTTGTTGATGATAAGGTCCATATAGTTGTCTATCAGGCCTCTCAGCTCAAGTTCAGGATTGGCGATCTGGTCGCGTATCATAGAGACACATACGGCTCCGGCATCGTCCAGCACCTTAGGTGTGACGACCTGGCTCATCTGCGGATCCACCTTTTCGCCTTTGTCAGCCTTTTCTTTCCAGACGGGAGCCTGCTCCGCAAGGAATGAATGGCGCTTGACCGTATAGTCGGTAAAGCTCTTGTCGCCGGTGGTCTCTCCGGCACGCAACATGGCCGAGTAGGTCACTCCCCATTCATAGCTGGCGAGACGGAAAGCGCCTCTTTCGAGCTCGCCGTTTTCTTTAAGAGCAACGGGAGTATTCTCATCCAGGAACTTCAGAACACGGTCGAGATCGGCTTTTACGGAGTCTACCGAAGGCACTCCGTAAGGAATCTTATAGTCAGGCTGCAGAAGGTGAAGAGCCGTGTTGGAGTCGTTTACAGTCTCCGTCTTCTCTTGCGCAGGCTGCGCACAGGCGCAGACAAGGCCTGCAACTGATAGCAAAGCCAATGTTTTTTTAATCGGTCTATTGTTTGGTAGATTTTTACCCTACAAAATTTTCCACATCTTTCAGATACATCTTTTCCCTCTCGTCAGGCTGCATGAGCGTCATGGTCACGTTCTTGAAGGTGATGTTTCTGGCATGCTGCATGGAAAGGCCCCATGCAGGCTGTATGCCGTGTGCGGAAGGCTCCGGATAACCGCCTCTTCTGCCGAAGAAGAAAGGATTGGAGTTTTTCTGCTGCTTGACATCATCAAGCGTGAGTCCGCCCCTGTATTGTATGCTGATGTTCTTGAGGGTTACGTTTTCAACGGGATTGTCGGGAAGTCCTACGATAAGCAGCGCGTAACGGCTGTCGCAATTGGTTACTTTGACATCGGAAATCCTGATGTTCCTGGCAATGGAGGCCGGCAGAGTCTCAGGTCCGCGCATCCTGTCGCCTATTCTGATGTAAATCGGAGAGTTGCAGATGTCGTCCATCACGAGTCCCTTCACGTCTATGTTTTCCATGGGCGCTCCGTCGACAGTTTCAAGCGCAAGTCCGCGGCAATGAGTGAACTTGCAGTCCCTGACTTTAATGTTACGGAATCCGCCGTTGCTTTCGGTGCCGAGCTTGATTCTTCCTGTAGGGCCGTCCTGGTCCGGAGCTTTTGCGATAGCGGTAGTCTTCTCTCCGGAATACAGAGTTCCGGGATCGTATCCGGACACTTCGCAGTTCTTGATCAGAACATTTGCCGTAGGTTTTGCTCTTCCGAGTCCGTAGGAACATTTGAGAACGATGCCGTCGTCGTTGAGAGAATTGACTTTGCAGTTCAGAATCTTGACATTTTCGCAGCAGTCGATATCGAAAGCATCACGGTTGGTGTCCACCGTAACTCCGTCGATAAGAAGATTGTCAACGCCTGTAAGCAGGAGTGCGAAATGTCCGCACATCAGCAGACTGATGCCTTTTATCGTGACATTGTCGCATTCTTTCAGCGCTATGGCCTTGTTCGCATCAGCCAGGCCGCCGGGACGGCGCTCGCCTCTGGAAAGTACACCGGTTCCGTCGATAAGACCTTCTCCCTCGAACTTGAGGTTTTTAAGTCCGATGCCCCATATCAGGGAATTTTTCCAATGGCTGTGTCCGAAATCCTGGTACATGTCCCATTCGTTGGGTTCAGGATCGTCGAATCCCATTAGTTCGGTCGGCTTGGCGGCTTTGATCACCGCTCCTTTTTCAAGACGGAGCGTGATGTTGTCCTTCAGACGGATGGAATAGCTGCTGTAGATGCCGGCAGGAAACAGTATCACTCCGCCTCCTTCGGAAGAAGCAGCCTCTATGGCAGCATTGATTGCCGGGGAATCGATGGCCTGCCCGTCCCCTTTCGCTCCGTAGTCCAGAACATTGTGCACTTTGGCTTCGGACAATGCGCAAAGGGCGGCGAAGCATAAAATCGCAAATACTTTTTTCATATCATCTGTTATTAGTTAAGTTTCGGGAATGAGGCGGGATATGCCAGGAGCTGATATGCCAGGGCATAAGCCATGCGAAGATGCCCCTGAGTGTTTGGATGCAGCCGGTCTGTCTCCGTGTTCCTGAAATACGGAGCCTGGGCGTCCTCCATGGGATAAAGACCGGAGATGCTGCAGAGATCTATCACGGGAACTGCCCACACATCGGCCATTTCCTTGACGGCGTTTATGTAATCATCTATGAAATAGCCGCTTTCATTGGCAAAAGATTCAGGAGGCTGTATGTTGCTGTCGCTGAAACGTGCATATCCTCTGTGAAGAGGGGTCAGGAAGATGATCTGCTTGTCGGGATAATGCGATTTCAGCCAGCGCATCACGACATTGGATTTTCCTTTGAAGGTGCTGTTGTCGAAAACCGGTTCCCTATGCTTCCTTATCACCTCCCGGGGGCCGTCATCAACCGTCTTTTCGTAAGAATACGTGTACCATTCGCCGAGAGGTACGTTCCCGTTGAAATCATTTGTGCCTATGAACACTATTATGGCATCCACATCCTGGCCATGTTCTTTTTCGAGACGCTCCCCCTGTCCTACGATGTGATCCATCCTGTGACCGCTGATTCCGTAGACGTAGGCGTCGATGCCGAGAATGCTTCTGAGGTTGTTCCAGAACACATCGTTGGTAGTTCCGATCTGTCTTTCATCCGTAATGGAGTCGCCGAGGAAAGCTACCTTCTTTCCGTTCCACTGGCTTTCAATCTCCGGCTGGGCAAATGCCGCGCAAGACAGAAAAGCCCAGGCGAATAAAGCGAAAAACAACTTTTTCATCAATTATAATGGTTATTGGTTCATTTGCGGTCATCATCCGATATGCGGTCATCGGGCTATTTCCACCACAGACAGTAAGCCGCATAGGCGCATCCTGCCAAAACGGCGATCACGACAAGCCATACGGCAAGTCTCCTCCTCCGGCGTGCTCCGGCGAATTTCGGATCGACGGCTGCAAGCGTCGGAAAACTTGCAAGCGAAGTGAGACCGGCTCCGAAGGTGATGTTGACAAGAACATGGGCGTTTATCGCCCAGCCGTTCGCATTTAGCAGCGGAGCAAGATTGCGCTTGCGCAATTTCCTCCAGGCAATGAACATGGAAGGTCCCGATATGCACAGCAAGATGAGCGCGATGAGTATCGGAAGCGTGTACCACGAACTTGAAACGCCTTTGGCGAGGTTTACCAAAGCGGTGGTCAGATAGCTTACGGCCAAGCTTATGGCCGCGAAGATGCCTGCGAATGTGGCTATGTCGAACTTCTTGGGGGCAGCCTTTTCCGCCTTGTTCTCTCTGTCGGCGGCTGGAGCGAGGGAAATGGCGTTCGCCTTTTCGAGGAGACTGCCGGTAGTCTTGCTTTCTTTTTCGGACGCGGACTTGTCGATCCTGTCGTTTATGCTGCGTACAAGTTTGTTGTATGGCGTCCAGAAAGCCTGCCTGATGCTCACGGGGTTGTCTATGATGCGCGTCACGACCGCATCATAGTCGACAGAGTTCACATCGTAGAATACTGCATTCATTCCCACACGCAGATTGTTCACGTCACCGTCGGTAAGGATGGCCGCGATATTGAAGGTTTTTCCCGCCGTCTTGGACGTGCATGCACAATAGATGATGTACATGCCGCTGAGTCCTGCCATGTCTCCGTGCTTGGCCAAATCGTCGACTTTTATGCAGAGGTCCAGGCTTCTCTGGTCGATGTAGAGTCTGCCGGCCTGGAATATGGCCTTGGTTCCGCGTCCGTAGAAGTCATCGAAGGTCACATAGTTGCGCAGAAAGTGATAAAAGTTCGCGTACAATCTGAGGAATCTGGCGACATTGTCTATGGAATCGGACTCCGCCTTCAATTTCTCGTCTTCCGCCACCAGAGCGAGAAGAGAGGCTTTCTCATCGGCCCGGAGAATCTCGCTGACACGGTCTATTCCCAACTGCTCCGTATTCCCTCCCTTCTTGGAATCTTTCCATGCCGCATAGACATCCAGTTTTTTGAGAACCTGATTCCACTGTTCTTCAGTCAGCGCGGTGGCGGCAGGATAATCCCTGGACATGACAATCTTCACGAATCCGCTGAAAACGTCAGACCAGGCCGGATTGATTGCCTCAAAAGGAAGTTCACGGGAACCTGTAACTCTGGCCAGAGGAAAGGACGCTATCTCATCGATGCACGATGAAAGGTTCCTGTCGCTTATGGCGCTGATTTTGTCAATCTGGACATCCAGCGCCGGCACGGAGTCTCTGTCAAAGACGGACAGGCGGCACCTCATGAAATAATCGGCAACCTTGTCCTTCAAGGCCGTGACAGCTTCAAGTGCTGCTTCGGTATCTTCGCCGTAAGGGAGTATCTCATCGGATTTGCCGGATGCGACCCATGCTGAATAGTCGGAACAGTCGGCATAGAATTTTTCAATCTGCGCGGCAGTTACGCCCGTCTCTCCGCTTCGGTCCATTGTCCCGCCGCTGACGGCGACGATGTCGGAAACGGTCTTTTTAAGAGATTCCGAATCAGGAGACAACGTGGTGATGACACCGTCTCCGTTGAATTTCGTGCCTGTAAAAATGGCAACCGACCCGGATGCGTCTTCCAGCGAAATGGTTTCCTTATCCAGTCCCAGATTCTTCAGTATCTGCACCGCTGAATCATGCAGTTTCAGACCTTCCGGATTGTCAGTATCGAATTGTGAAAGCTCAATCGAATCCTCTCCCTTAAGAAGAAGATCCGCATCTTTTATGACCGAAGTGAGATAGTTTGCGGCCGCTATGACTTCATCCGTCTTTATCTTGCCGTCTTTGTCCGTATCCAACAGTTCCAGGGTCTGCTGGTCAAACTCCAGACCGCCGGCGGGACAGCTCAGCACAGTCCAAAGCTTTTTGTCCAGTTCGCCAAGATGTTTTATGTCCTCACCGGTGGATATGTCCACACGACCGGTTCCTCCTACGGGTTTGAATTTCCAAACATATTTGTCCGCCATAGCCGCATTGATTTGATGTAACCGATAAATATAGCGATTTCTGACGAAAAAACGGCTTTGACCCCCTGCAAAAGGTTAAAAGCCGTTAAAATATATTATGATTTCCAGTCCGCAGACTAATTTGTCAGACGCTCTTTTGCATATTCGGCAGTGAGATGAAAAGTCTTTTTGCGGGAGGAAGGGGCGTCATACATGGCATCGGTCATCAGCTTCTCGCAGATTGAACGCAGTCCCCTCGCACCGAGCTTGTCGGCAATGGCTTTGTCCACTATGAGGTCCAGAACTTCAGGGTCGACCGTAAGCTTGAGTCCGTCAAGTTCGAACATCTTTTCATATTGTTTCATTATGGCGTTCCTGGGCTCCGTGAGGATACGTTTTAGCGCGTCTCTGTCCAGAGAATCCAGATATGTTATGACCGGAAGCCTGCCGATTATCTCGGGTATGAGCCCGTAGCTCCTCAAATCCTGCGCATCTACATATTGCAGAAGATTGTCCTTGTCCACGACCTGTTTCTTCGATGAGCCGTAGCCTATGACCTGCGTGTTGAGCCTCTGGGCAATGCGCCGCTCTATCCCTTCAAAAGCGCCCCCGCATATGAAAAGAATATTCTGCGTATTCACATGGATGAACTCCTGGTCAGGATGCTTTCGGCCGCCCTGAGGAGGTACGTTGACGACATTTCCCTCGAGGAGCTTGAGCATGGCCTGCTGGACGCCCTCGCCGGACACGTCACGTGTGATTGACGGGTTGTCGCTCTTGCGGGCTATCTTGTCGATTTCATCTATGAACACTATTCCCCGCTCCGCCTTGGCTACATTGTAGTCCGCTTCCTGGAGAAGTCTGGACAATATGCTCTCGACATCTTCACCGACGTAGCCGGCCTCGGTAAGCACCGTAGCGTCGACGATAGTGAACGGAACGTCCAGAAGTCTTGCTATGGTCTTGGCCAGAAGAGTTTTGCCCGTACCTGTGGGTCCTACGAGAAGTATGTTGGATTTTTCAAGTTCGACCCCGTCGGAAGCGCCTTCCGCCACATTGTGGTTGATTCGCTTGTAGTGATTGTACACGGCTATGGACAGAACTTTCTTCGCCCTGTCCTGCCCGATCACATATTGATCCAGGAACTCCTTTATGTCCTTGGGTTTATACTTGATGTCAAGCTTCTCGCCACGTTCCTTCTCCGCCGCTCCCTTCTCGAGTCCCCGCAGATAATTGTCGGCAAGCTTGACGCAGTCCGAACAGATGCATCCGTTCATGCCCTGAAGCAGCATGGGTACTTCTCCTTCGGGGCGGCCGCAGAACATGCAGTATCTTCCGTCTGTCTTATTCTTGGAAGGCATTATTTCTTCTTTGTTAGGATTTCATCGACCATTCCGTAATCCAAAGCTTCCTGAGCCGTCATCCAATAATCTCTGTCGGCATCGGCAAACACTTTTTCATATTTCTGTCCGGAATGCTCCGCAATAATCTTGAACAGCTCCACCCTGAGTTTCTCAATCTCCTTGGCAGCTATGAGAATGTCCGAGGCCTGCCCCTGGGCACCGCCGAGAGGCTGATGGATAAGAACTCTTGCATGGGGAAGAATGGATCTTTTGCCATGCGCACCCGCACAAAGAAGCACCGAACCCATGGATGCGGCCATGCCC
>CAYTYL010000025.1:0-22287 GCA_964441715.1 uncultured Muribaculaceae bacterium | reverse complement strand
GAGGCAAAGCTCCCCTGTTCTCCTCGGTGCTGATGCTGGCCGTCCCGGCCCGTGCGGCAGGTTGCCGGGTAGTCATCCTATGCACTCAGGCCCGTGCAGACGGAAGTGTGGCCCCTGAAATTCTCTACACCGCAGACCTGTGCGGAGTGGACCGCATCTACACGGCGGGCGGTGCGCAGGCGATAGCCGCCATGGCATACGGCACGGACAGCATCCCCCGCGCGGACAAGATTTTCGGCCCGGGCAACCGCTACGTCACCAAGGCCAAGCAGCTGGTCAGCGCCGACGGCATAGCCGTCGATCTCCCTGCGGGCCCTTCGGAAGTGCTCGTGCTGGCCGACGATGGGGCATCCCCCCGTTTCGTCGCCGCCGACCTGCTTTCGCAGGCAGAGCACGGAGGAGACAGCCAGGCAATGCTGGTCTGCTCCTCGGAACGCTTCGCCCGAGACACCATGGAGGCCGTTGAAGAACAGATGCGGCGGCTGCAACGTGCCGACACCATACGCGAAGCCCTCCGCCAGAGCCGCATCATAGTGTTCGACAGCCGTGAAAAGATGATAGAATTCGCCGATGCATATGCCCCGGAGCATCTTATAATATCCATGCGCGACGCCCGGGAGGTCGCCGGACAGATTACCGCCGCAGGCAGCATATTCATAGGACCGTGGTCTCCCGAAAGCGCCGGGGATTACGCCTCCGGCACAAACCACACCCTGCCCACAGGAGGCCTGGCCAGAGCCTGGAGCGGCGTCAACACCGAATCGTTCATGCACAGAATCACCTGTCAGGAACTCACCCGCGACGGGCTCTCGGCTCTTGCGCCTTCAATCATCGCCATGGCAGAGGCCGAAGGATTGGGAGCACATGCGGAAGCAGTACGCATCCGTCTGAAAAAAGAAAGCCTATGAAGACCCTCGAACAGCTCGTGCGCCCGAACATCATGGGACTAAAGCCATATTCCACAGCCCGCGACGAATACTCCGGCGGAGAGATATCGGCATGGCTCGATGCCAACGAAAATCCATATGACAACGGGGTCAACCGCTACCCCGATCCGCGGCAGGGAAAGCTCAAGAAGCGCATAGCCGAACTTAAGGGCGTGCGCGAAGAAGAGATCTTCATCGGCAACGGAAGCGACGAGGCCATCGATCTATGCTACCGCATCTTCTGCCGTCCGGGGACAGACAATGCGGTTTCAATCGCGCCGACCTACGGCATGTACCGCGTCGCCGCCGAAATCAACGATGTCGAAATGCGTGAAGTCCGGCTCGGCAGCAAGTACTCGCTTCCGGTGGAAGAACTGCTGGATGCAGCCGACGACCGCACAAAACTTATGTGGCTCTGTTCCCCCAACAACCCCACGGGCAATGCATTTCCGGCATCTGAAATCGAAAGGCTCATCCGCCGTTTCGACGGCATGGTCGTGCTCGATGAAGCCTACATAGACTTCGCATCCGGACCGGGGTTTCTCGGGCGCCTCGGCGAGTTCGAGAACCTGATCATACTGCAGACTCTGTCAAAAGCATGGGGCATGGCCGGACTTCGCCTTGGGATGGCCTTCGCAGCGCCTTCCGTCACGGAACTTTTCGCCCGCGTCAAATACCCATACAACATCAGCAGCCTGACACAATCCGCAGTCATCGGACGCCTTTCTTCCGGCACAGCCCCGCAGGCGGACCTGATCCGCACAGAACGGGACCGCGTTTCACAAGCCCTGAGGGGCTGCCCGGCGATTCTGGAGGTTTATCCCTCGGAAGCCAATTTCGTACTGGTCAGAACTTCCGAGCCGGACCGCCTGTACGATGCTCTGATTGCCTCCGGAGTCATTGTCCGCAACCGTTCGCGCATCCCGGGATGCGAAGGATGTCTTCGCATCACCATAGGACGGCCGGAGGAGAATGAACTGATGCTGAAAACCGTCAAAAAATTTGCCTTATGAAGAAAGCCTTATTCATAGACCGCGACGGCACGATCATAGCCGAACCCGCGGATGAACAGGTAGACAGCCTTGAAAAACTTGAATTTGTCCCCGGAGCTATCTCCGCGCTTAAAAACCTCTCCGGTCTCGGATTCGACATGGTGCTGGCAACCAACCAGGACGGATTGGGGACGCCTTCCTTCCCTGAGGAAAACTTCCGGCCCGCCCATGAAAAGATGCTATCGACGCTCCGCGGCGAGGGGGTCGTGTTCAACGATCAGCTGATAGACCGCAGCTTCCCGCATGAAAAGGCCGCCACCCGCAAACCGGGAACAGGAATGTTCGGCCGCTACACCGACGGGAGCTATGACCTGCGGAGCAGCTATGTCATCGGTGACCGCGTGACCGACATCCTGCTGGCACGCAATCTCGGAGCACGGGGCATCCTGCTGGCACCGTCCGAAGAAGGACGCAGGATGGTTGAGGAGGCAGGGGTCTCGGACTCGTGCGCACTGGTGAGCGCTTCGTGGGCAGAGATTGCGGAATTCATCCGCCGTGGAGAGCGCCGGGTGGAAGTGAGACGCATAACCCGCGAGACTCGGATCGACGTCAGGCTTGACCTTGACGGACGCGGAGACTTCAACGGAGACATATCCACCGGGCTGCGCTTTCTCGACCATATGCTCGAACAGATCGCCCACCACGGCGGGGTATCTCTGGCAGTGGACGCCAAAGGCGACCTTGACGTGGACGAACATCACACCATGGAAGATGTGGCGATAACTCTGGGCGAGGCCATCGACCGAGCCCTGGGGTCCAAAGCCGGAATAGCCCGCTACGGATTCGCCCTGCCGATGGATGACTGCCGCGCCCTGGTGCTTATCGACTTCGGGGGACGGATAGACTTCGAATGGGACGCGGAGTTCCGGCGCGAGAAGATAGGCGATGTTCCGACCGAGATGTTCCGCCACTTCTTCCATTCCCTCGCATGTGCCGCTCGGTGCAACCTCCAGATATCGGCCCGCGGAGACAATGAGCATCACAAAGCGGAAGCCATCTTCAAAGCTTTCGCACGGGCCCTGCGCATGGCCGTCTGCCGGCAGGGCTTCGGTTACGACATTCCAAGCAGCAAAGGAGTACTATGATAGCGGTAGTAGATTACGACACGGGCAACCTCCGTTCGGTTGCCGACGCTCTGCACCGGGCCGGTGCGGAATTCACCCTCACGGCTGATCCGGCTCTGCTGCGCAGCTCCGACAAAGTGATTCTGCCGGGCGTTGGAGAAGCCTCGTCCGCCATGGAGAAGCTCCGGGAACGGGGACTCGACGCCATTATTCCCACGCTCACGCAGCCGGTGCTGGGCATCTGCATAGGGATGCAGCTGATGTGCATGGAAAGCGAAGAGGGAAACGCCCGCTGCATGGGCATTTTTCCGGCAAAAGTGCGGCGGATTCCCGCACTTTCCTCCGCGGAAGGAGTGCTTAAAGTCCCCCACGTGGGCTGGGACACGATTTCAGGGCTCCGCACAGCCTTGTTCGACGGGACAGAAGAGAACAGCTACGTCTATTTCGTACATTCCTTCGCCGCCGAAATCTGTGCGGCCACTGCCGCCGAAACCAGCTACGGAGTCACGTTCAGCGCCGCTCTCGTCCAAGGCAACTTCTTCGGCACGCAGTTCCACCCCGAAAAGAGCGGACGGGAAGGGGCGCATATCTTACGGAATTTCCTAAATCTCTGACATCATGATTGAAATCATACCGGCAACGGACATCATCGGCGGTCAGTGCGTCCGTCTGACACAGGGCGACTATGCCAGCCGCAAGACCTACTTCCGCGACCCTCTCGAAGCCGCCTTGCGCTTTGAGGAGGCAGGCGTCCGCCGTCTGCACATGGTCGATCTCGACGGTGCCAAAGCATCCGGGCCGCGCAACCTCGCAGTGCTGGAACGTGTGGCATCGCACACGAAACTGGAAGTGCAGTACGGAGGAGGCATCAAAAGCCGTGAGGCGTTGCGCAGCGTCTTTGACGCCGGAGCGTCCCGCGCCATCTGCGGCAGCATCGCGGTCCGCGAACCGGAAAGCTTCGCCGATTGGCTCACGGAATTCGGGCCCGAGCGGCTGATACTCGGAGCGGACATCCGCGACGGAGCGGCGGCCATCCACGGCTGGCTGGAGAAAACTACGCTTTCAGCCACGGAACTTATAGGACAGTTCCTCCCGCAGGGCCTGTCTCAGGTCATCTGCACCGACATTTCACGCGACGGGATGCTTTGCGGACCCTCGGCGGCATTCTATGCCGGATTGCAGAACAGTTTCCCGGATGTGGAAATCACCGTCAGCGGAGGCATCTCGGGCATGAAGGACATATCCGAACTCGACCGCTGCGGACTTAGAAGCGTCATTGTCGGGAAAGCCCTGTACGAAGGACGCATAACCCTGAAAGAACTTGAACTATGCTTGCGAAAAGGATAATCCCCTGCCTCGACATCCGCGAAGGCCGGACTGTCAAGGGCATCAACTTCACAGGACTAAGGCAGGTGGGCGACCCGGTGGAGCTGGGCGCCGGATACGCCGCCGAAGGAGCCGATGAACTGGTCTATCTCGACATCAGCGCATCCGAAGAAGGGCGGCGGACCTTCACGGGACTGGTGTCACGCATCGCGGCACGCATCGACATACCTTTCACCGTAGGAGGCGGCATCTCCTCGGTCGATGACGCCGGACGGCTTCTCGATGCGGGGGCGGACAAAATCACGGTCAACAGCGCCGCCGTTTCCAATCCCTCCCTCATCGATGAAATCGCCGCCAAATACGGTTCGCAGTTTGTCGTGGCGGCAATCGATGCCAAGATGATCGACGGCCGCTGGGCCGTGATGACCCACGGCGGCAAACGCATTTCCGGACGGGAGCTCTTCACCTGGGCAAGGGAGGCCGTCGACAGAGGTGCGGGCGAAATTCTGTTCACCTCCATGGACCATGACGGCACCGGCAAAGGATATCCCTGCGACACCTTCGCAAGGCTTTCCGTGTTGCCCGTCCCCGTCATCGCCTCGGGCGGAGCCGGCACGGCGGACCACATAGCCGACGTTCTGACCATAGGACATGCCGATGCCGCATTGGCCGCCAGCATCTTCCACTACAACGAAATACCGATCCCCGTTCTAAAACTGGCACTGAAAGAAAGAAACATAAACGTAAGATTATAATACCATGAAAATCGAAGCACTACCGTTTTCGGCACTCGATGCCGCAAAACTTCCCGGCGGACTCGTTCCGGCCGTCATCCAGGACGCACTGACCCTGCAGGTACTCATGCTGGGCTACATGAATGAAGAGGCCTACGACAAGAGCCTCTCCGAAGGACGCGTCACTTTCTACAGCCGCTCGCGCCGATGCCTATGGACCAAGGGCGAGACCAGCGGCAACTGGCTTGAAATCGTATCCGTGGCCGCAGACTGCGACAAAGACACCCTGCTCGTGCGCGTCATCCCGCATGGTCCCACGTGCCATACAGGCTCCAAAACCTGTTTCGGAGATGCCGTCCCGGAGACCGAAGGTTTCATACGCTTCCTGCAAAGCGTGATACAGGAACGCCACGCCGAAATGCCGGAAGGTTCATATACTTCCACACTTTTCAGGCGCGGCGTAAACAAGATTGCGCAGAAAGTCGGCGAAGAGGCAGTTGAAACCGTCATCGAAGCCGTGGCACGAAACCGCGATGCCATGATTTACGAGGCATCCGATCTCGTATATCACCTGCTCGTGCTGCTCGAATCCATGGACTGCTCCATCGCCGATCTCGAAAAGGAACTGGCACGCCGCCACGCCTGACAGCGTACGGCTATGCCAGACGAATCAATTGCCCGACATGATGATGAAGGCAAGGCCTGCGGCAAACAAGGCAAACATCAATGACAGAAGTGCATAAACATTTTTTCCTGCTCCTCTGAACTCCTTCCATACAAAGACGCCCCAGATGGCGGCAACGAGCGGAGCTCCCTGTCCCAGGGCATAGGATATGGCAGCTCCGGCCTTGCCTGAGGCGATATAGCTGAAAGCTGTTCCGAGGCACCAAATCGCACCTCCGAGCATACCGACAAGATGAGTCTTTGCGCTGCCCCGGAAATACTCCTTCATATATACTCTTTCGCCAACGAAAGGCCATCGCATGACAATAGGATTGAACACGAAATTGCTCGCCAACACTCCGAATGAGAAAACTACGATTGCAGTATAAGGCGTTACCATTCCTGCGGCAGGCGAGGCGAAATTGTCAAGATCCATGGCCTTGGCTACAAAGCGGTAGAAAAAAGCCATGATGATTCCGGCGGCCGCAGCAAGAAGGATACCCTTTCCGGAACCGCTTTTCTTCCCGGTCTGCATTTTCCCGGAAGCGATGCCGTTGCACACTATGGCCACGACTATCAATGCCACCCCTGAAAACAGCTCGACGGGATTTCCCTTCGGGGAGCCGAAGTAGTTAACGACCGTGCCCAGCACCAGGCTAAGCCCCACTCCGAGAGGAAACGCTACCGACATTCCGGCAATCGAAACCGAAGCGGACAACAGGATATTGGAAGCATTGAACACGATTCCGCCCAAAATAATCCACGCTATATTAGCGGCATCAGCTTGAGACAGGTCTGCAAGGAAATGACGTCCCTCAGTGCCGAAACTGCCCATAGTAAAGGCTATCAGCAGGGAAAACAGAAACATTCCGATCACGTAATCCCAATAGAAAAGCTCATACCTCCATGTCTTTGCGGCAAGCTTCTGAGTATTGCCCCATGATCCCCAGCAAAGCATGGTTATGAAGCAGAATACCACGGCAAGAAAATAACTGTTGACTATGAACATGGCATCATTTCTTTACAGGTTCTGAAACATATGGAATATAGGAACCGATATAAATATTCCTTCCGGGTGCAGGGTTGAGCCACTTGAAGCTAAGCTCATGCTGTCCTTCGGCCAGATTGTATTTGTAATACAGTTCCTGCTTGCGTGCATTCTGGTCCACAGGAAGCTTGACGGTTTCGGAAAGCGCTCCGTCGAGATAGACCTCCACCTCAGCCACGTAACCGATTTCGTCCGTTTCGGCATTCTGGTATCTCCCTTTCTGGAAAGAATATCTGACGACTATTCCCTTCCCCTCAAAGCCGACGGACGGGATTTCCCTTATCTCCTTGTTCACCTGCACGGGTTTCAGAGGCCAATGTCCAGTAAAGGACTGCTCAAATCTTACGGCCTCCGGCTTCTGAACCTTTATCACGACATTGTCACCGTCTACGCTGCCTCCGTTGAGGCTGATGACCTTGAGAGCCTGGTCGAACGACATGCGGTAGACATCGTTAAGGGAAATGTCGGTATATGCGAAGTCTCTGTCCTCCACTTCATAAAGGTTCTTCTTCCAATATTCAGGAATGTTGCCGTAGCCTATCATCGTCCCGAGGATGCCGGCTGCCGTGGAAGGATTGCAGTCCGAATCCTGGCCGCAGCGGGTGGCGATTTCCATAGTTTTACCGAAGTCTCCGCCGCCGTACAGCAATCCCATGAGAACATAGGCGCTGTTGATGGTCGCATCTATGTCAAAATCCTGGTACACTCCGTCAGGGCATCCTATGTCGAAAGACCATTTCTTCTGAACCATGGCCCAGGTGAGTTCCCATTCGTCAGGATACTGAGCGTGCCATTTGATCACGTCGGACATGCACTGATGGTATTTGCTCTGCTCGGGAATCACCTTCAACGCCTCGTTGACTACAAAACCGATGTCATCACTGACAAATGCGAGCGCATACATTGCAGCCATGTACACACCTCCGTACCATCCGTCTCCGTAATTCATCATATGGCCGATTCCGTCGCAATAGTACGATGACGCATTCACCATGCCCGGAGACATGATTCCGGCATAGTCCGCCTCGATCTGAAAATCGATGTCGTCCGCATGGGGATTGTTTTCCCAATAACCGGCCTGAGGAGAAAAGATGCCGTTCAGTATGTTGTAACGGGCCTGCTGGTTGGCGTGCCAGAGCATGTAACCGGCGGTCGAGAAGGCTTTCTCGAAAGAAGATATCGGAGCATCAAGGCCTTCCTTGTCAAACACTTCCACGAAGGTAAGATCCATGTATATGTCATCGTACAGTCCGGGAAAAGTGTCATAGTAGTGCTTTATGAACCCGTCAGGCCATTCCAGAGGAATATTGTCATTGATCATGGTTCCGGAATACCTGAACTCGGTCGGCCCCCCGAGAGTGCAGCCGATGGTCTTTCCGGCCCATGCTCCCTTGATTTTGTCCTGCAGCTGAACTTTGGACAAAGAAGCCTCTTCAGGAAGTGTCGCGGCCTTGCCCGAACAGGACAGCACCGCCATCGCACATGCGATGGAAATTGCGCTTATTCTAATCATTGTCATGGTGTTTTATAAATTCTTCCGTTTCAGTCCTCGTGGGTGCCGACGGCTGGGCGCCGAGTCTCGTCACGGCAATCGCAGATGCTGCGCTGGCCAGCCTGGCCGAATCGACAAGGGATTTCCCCTCCGAAAGGCCTACCGCCAACGCCGCGTTGAACACGTCGCCGGCGGCCGTGGTGTCGACGGCCCGGACCTTATATGCCGGCACAAATTCAGCATTCTTTCCGTCATATACAAGAGAGCCTCGGCTGCCAAGGGTTATAATCACGTTTTTCACTCCTTTGGAAACAATTTTCTCGGCTGCGGCCATGGCCGTTTCGTCATTGACGATCTCCACTCCGGACAAGGCGGAAGCCTCGGTTTCATTGGGAGTGAGAAGGGTTACCGCACTCAGCAGTTCCTGTGACAGCTCTGCCGCCGGAGCAGGATTGAGTATGAGCCTGACACCGTTGTCCGCCGCAAGAGCACCGATACGCTCGACCGTATCCATGGGCGTCTCAAGCTGCGCAAGGACAATGTCATAGCTGCCGAAGTCCCGGATTGTGTCCACATCCTCGGGCCTCAGTTCGCTGTTGGACCCCGAGGCCACCACTATGCTGTTCTCTCCTTTTTCATCTATGGCTATGAGAGCCACTCCGGAGGGCTTGGAATCCGATACAAGCACATAGCCGGTATCTATCCCTTCCGATTCAAACTTCGTTTTGGCCGTGTCACCGAATTCATCCCTGCCGATTTTGCACATGAACGTCACTTCGGCTCCGAGTCTTGCGGCGGCGACCGCCTGATTGGCTCCTTTCCCGCCCTGCGCCACGCTGAACTCTCCTCCGAGAACGGTTTCACCCGCCCTCGGAATGTTCTTTGTCCTGGCCACAAGATCAGTGTTGGAACTACCTATCACTAAAATTGACATATCTTATTCTGTTTATTTAACATATCCGGGATTCTGCTTCAGATTCGAGTTGGTGTTCATCGCCCTGTAGGGGATGGGATAAACATCTCTGTACGAATCGGTGTTATCTTTGTTGTCCCATGGCTTGCTGAAAGTACCGAAACGCACCTGGTCCTGACGCCTGTGACCTTCCCAGCAAAGTTCCCTGGCCCTTTCGCGGAGCAGTTCGTCCAAAGTAAGCGAGGCGGTGTCATACTCTTCGGCCCCCGCACGGTCTCTGACCCGATTGGCATAGGACACGGCCTCCTGTGTGGCAGTCCCGCCATTGAGTCTCATAAGACACTCGGCTTTAAGAAGATATACGTCTGCAAGACGGTAGATGGGGAAATCATTGCTCATTGCCTGATAGCTGAGTCCGTCCTCGTACTCCCACTTGCACATGCGTACTCCGGAATCCAGAGCGGCGGGATTCACCTGGTCATAGATGGGACCGACATAAGGCGTATATGTGAGCTGACGTCCGGGCGATACCATGAGAGGTTTGCCGGCCTTGTCGTACTGCGGGCCTTCCAACCAGGATTTTTTTCTCGCATCACCGTCTCCGTATGAATCCCAAAGCCACTGCAGCGCACATGCTCCGTCCCAACAGAAGTTGAGGATGTTGAATGTCTGCTGGCTCAATGTCTGCAAGGTGATGTTGTGCAGCGGGAAGGTGTTGGTTATGCTGGCCTCCAGAGGGATGGCCCATATGCATTCTTTCGAGCCTTCGTTGTGCACGGAGAAGTTGGCGAAATAGTCAGGCTCAAGAGCAAGAGTGCTGAACTGCATCACCTTGTCGCATGCATCCGATGCCTCCTGCCACATTTCCTTGTCTATCCACACTTTGGCGTTGATGTAAAGCTTGGCAAGCATCGTATATGCAGCCGCCTTGGTCACCCTGCCGTAGTTTTCGGACGTAGGGGCGTCTTCCAGATACCGGACGTTGTCTTTTATTTCAGACTCAATGAAATCGAACAGTACCTTGGGTTCCACCTGCGAAGGCAGTTCGGAATCCGTAAAATCCGTCACAAGAGGCAGATTCCTGAACCAGTCGATGCCTTTGAGATAAAGATAGGCCCGTACCATCTTAACTTCCGCCACAAGCTTTTCGCTCCCTTCGAAGTTTACGCCGGCCTCGTCCATCTGGTACAGAATCTGGTTGCAGCGCGTAACTCCGTCCATGACAAAACTGTAAGTTCTCCACACTCCGTCATGGGTGTAATCCCAACTGTGCCTGTGATCCTGAATCCACACACCGTTGTCCCACCACAGACCGCCTTCGCGGTACGGGATAATCGCCTCGTCCGTAGTTATGAGGTCATTCATCCACACGCCCATGTGCTGGAGATAGCCGTTGGACCATGAGTCCGAAGAAAGCCAGGCATAGGCTCTGCCCACATTTTTAAGCAGGGAGCTCTCATCGGTGAAGAATCCGTCTGCAGGAAGTTCGGAATAGATTTCCTCATCCAGATTGGTACATGAGAACATGCCCGAGAATGATGCAAGAATCGCTAAAATATATGCAATTTTTTTCATTTCGCTATGATTTAGAAAGTTACATTTACACCCAGAAGGAATGTTCGGGTCATCGGGTAGTACTCATCCCATGCTATGCCGGGCGCAAGACCGTTCAGACTGACCTCAGGATCGACACCTTTGTACCCGGTGATGGTGAAGAGATTCTGTATGGTAGTGTAAACCCTGATTTTCTGCAGCCAGTCCATCTTGGGGCTGATGTTATACCCGAGCGTGACGTTGGAAAGCTTGACAAAGGAAGCATCCTCCACGTACCATGAAGACCATGTAGTCTGCCCTGCATTGTTTCTGGATTTCAGAGTGGATTTGAGGATGTTTTTACCTCCGAAGTAGTAGTATCCTTCATAGAACAGCCTCTGGATGTTGCCCACATCGTTTCCGATTGATCCGCGGAACAGGAGCGTAAGGTCGAAGTTCTTGTAATTGAAACGGTTGGACCATCCGAAAGTCAAGTCGGGATATGCATTGCCGATGACCTCATAGACGCTTTCGTCCACACTCTGGCCCGGTTCGACTCCTTTGTAGGTGGCATTGCCGTTTTCATCCATGCCGGTAAATACAGGACCGTAGAAGTTGCCTATGGGCTGTCCCTCATATATTCTTTGGGTAAACTGCTTGAAATCGGTGTTGATGTATCCCTGATCTATGTACTGCATCGCATAGTCCCTGTTCGAGAACTTCTTGAGTATATTCTTGTTGTGTGCCATCGTCAGAGTGGTATTCCACTCGAAATCTTTCGTTTTCACAGGCACTCCGTTCAAAGTGAGTTCTATTCCCCAGTTCTTGATGGAGCCCACGTTTGTGAACTTGCGGCTGTAAAGGTTGGGAGGCACAGGCACTGAATAAGTGTAGAGAAGATCGCTCGTCACGCGGTTGTAGTAATCTACCGTTCCGCCGATGCGGCCTTTCAGGAATGAGAAATCGGCGCCGACATCAAACTCGGACTTTTTCTCCCATTTCAGGTCGTCGTTCTTGTTGCTTGACGGACCATATGAATTTACCCACTTTCCGTCATAATAGAATTTGCCGCTCGTCGAAAGTCTGGAAAGAGACTGATAATTGGCTATTTCCTGATTTCCGGTAACACCGTAGCCGGTGCGGAGCTTGAGCTCGTCGACCCAGCGCACATCTTTCATGAAATTCTCCTGATCCAATCTCCATCCGAGACTTACGGAAGGGAAGAATCCCCATTTATGGTTGGCCCCGAAACGGGAAGAACCTTCGTATCTTGCGGAAACTGAAAGAAGATATTTCTCTTTGTAATTGTACATTACCCGGCCCAGGAAGGCTATCAGCTTGCTGCTCTGCTTGGAAGACGACATGGATGCCTGTCCGTCCTGCAGACCCGAACCCGAACCCATGTTGTGCCACTTGAAATAGTCCGTGTCGAAGTTTTTGTTCCACATGTATGCCGTTTCATAGGCGTTGTCGGAATATGAATATCCTCCGAGAGCCTGAAAAGAGTGGTCTCCTATTTTCTTGTCATAGTTCAGCTCTATATCAAGCAGCTTCGTCAGATTCCAGAAGTTGTTGATGCCGGCGGAACCGTCAACCACAGCATCCTGCGGATAGTATTTGGAATAATATGAACTCTGGCTGCCGGAATAGAGATTCCACGAACCGGTAGCTGAAGCGGTAAAACCTTCCGCAATCTTCAAGGAAGCTCTGAGGCTACCCATGAAATATCTCGTAAGATTCTCTTTGTCAGACTCTTTGAGCATAGCCACCGGATTATAGTACTGGAAAGGAGAGGTGTTGGTGTAATAACCTCCATGCCGGGTATCCTCCGGATCATATATGGGCTCCGTAGGATTGCGGCGAACCGCCTGCTGGACGGCATACTGATCAGTAGGGTTGGACTTCCTGTAAGTGTAGTTGAAGTTGTAGTTGAGCGTAAGCCTATCGTTTATTGCAGTCTGTGTAAGGTTGAGCCTTGCACGCAGATCGCTTCTCCCGCTCTTCAGTATCACTCCCTTCTCATCCTGGAAAGACACGGCGGCACGATATGCCAACTGCTGCGTGCCTCCGGATATGCCAAGATTGTAATATTGGGTCAACGGGGCTTTGCGAGATATGGCGTCCAGCCAGTCCGTATCGGCACCTCCGTCGAACCCGTTATGACCGTCAGCTATGACCTGACGGAATTCCTTGGCCGTGAGCATACG
The DNA here is from genome assembly GCA_964441715.1 of uncultured Muribaculaceae bacterium. Lineage (GTDB taxonomy): Bacteria > Bacteroidota > Bacteroidia > Bacteroidales > UBA932 > Cryptobacteroides. The sequence goes on along the minus strand of CAYTYL010000025.1, from coordinate 9,329 downwards.
CAGCTTTCTTGCCGTTGTCTGCATTTCCACATATGTGGAGAAATCCACATGCGCCTGTTCGTTCCTGCTCCCTTTCTTTGTAGTGATGAGGATGACTCCGTTGGTGCCTCTCGTGCCGTAGATGGCCGCTGCCGAACCGTCCTTGAGCACATCTATGGACTCGATTTCTTCGGGGTTAATGCTATCCAGCGAGCCTCCTATAACATTGTCAATCACGACGAGAGGCTGGGCTCCGGCTGACATTGTCGTCGTCCCGCGAAGCTGTATGCTCAAGCTTCCGTTGGGGTCGCCCCCGTCACCTCTTATTATGCTGAGTCCGGCTATGCGTCCATTTACAAGGTCATAGGGGCTCGATGCCGCTCCCTGGTTGAAGTTGTCGCTTTTGACACTGGCCACCGAACCGGTTATCTCTTTCTTTGTCGTCCGGCCGTACCCGATGACGACGACATCGTCAAGCGTGGCTATGTCATCCTTAAGCACTACATCGATCGAAGTGCGGTCACCCGCAATCTCCGAAACGGAGGTATAGCCTACGCAGGAAAAATTCAGCACGGAAGCAGCCCCCTGTACTGAAATGGAGTAATTGCCGTCCACATCGCTGATTACGGCATTCCGGGTGCCTTCTTCGAGAGCGACTACTCCCGCCAAGGGCTCTCCCGCAGTGTTGGTCACTGTTCCGCTTATTCTCTGCTGAGCTCCAAGACTGAGCGTAAAGAACAACGCGAGACACGCGGTCACTGTTTTCAATAGCTTTTTTTTCATTGGAAATGGTGTTAGTTATTAATTATCGTATAACCATGGTAACGCAATCGGTTGTGCAAATATTACATAAAACATCCTCTCCACAATGAACTCAACCTCGGTTATTTCAAATTATTCTCAATTTTTTCTGCGCAAAAACCATTTTTTGCATCAAAAACTATAACTTTATTGCGCACAAAACCATAGCCATGAAAGAGACCCTATCAAGCATCTCCAAAAGACTCGGAGTTTCAGCAAGTACCGTGTCACGAATTCTGAGCGGCAAGGCCGAGCAATACAGGATCAGTGAAGCCACCGTAGCCAAGGTCAGGGAAGAAGCCGAAAAGTGCAGCTACACTCCCAGCATTGTTGCGCAAAGCTTGCGCACAAAGAAGACCAAAACCATAGGAGTGATAATTCCATCCGTTTCAAACCCGTACTTTGCCGACATCGCCGGAGCCGTCATAGCCGAAGCCAACGAAAGAGGATATGCCGCCATGATTCTGGACACCATGGAAAACGAAAGAAACCAACGCTCATGCCTTTCGACACTTGTCCACCGCAAAGTGGACGGAATCATTGCGGCGCCATGCGGCAATGACAGGGCGCTTTTCGAAGAAATAGACAAAAGCATCCCGGTAGTGTTGGTCGACAGGTATTTCCTCGACACAAAACTGTCCTATGTCACCAACAACAATTTCAAGGGGGCCTATGACGCCGCCATGTTCCTTCTGGACCACGGACACAGGAACATCGCATGCATCCAGGGAGACAAAAGTTCGCTTCCGAACATAAAACGGGTCGGCGGTTTCCGCAAAGCGTTGAAGACGGCAGGCATAGAAAGCGAGCCCGTGATAGTAGGAGACGCCTTTTCAGTTCGGAACGGCTATCTGGAAACCAAGCTGCTTCTCAACAGGCCGGACAGGCCCACTGCCATATTTGCCCTAAGCTATACTATCCTGCTCGGTGTCATAAGGGCACTGAAAGACTCCTCCGTTTCCGTTCCGGAAGACATGTCTCTGGTATCCTTCGACGACAACATAGGTCTCGACTACATGACTCCGCCCATAACAAGGGTAAGGCAATCCGTTGAGGAGATGGGCAGACTGAGCACGAAACTGCTGTTCGGGAGGCTGACGGAAGACAATGCCAAGCCGGCCCAGATAGAACTGTCGGCAAACCTGCTGATCAGAGACTCCGTAAAGACCATTCTGCAAAAAACTTAAGCCCGTTTGGGATGTTTTTTAAAAATTGCTACCTTTAGCCCCGACTAAAGCCTAAATAAATGGAAGTTACCATTAAAGAAGTAAAGACTCTCAAGGACTTGCGGCGCTTTGCCAGATTCCCTAACGTTCTTTACAAGAAAAACAAGTACTATGTGCCCCAGCTCGTGGGAGCAGACATGGACACCTTCCGCCCCGACAGGAATAAAGCGTTTGAAGTCTGCGAAGGCAAATACTGGCTGGCTCTTGACGAAAAGGGCAAGATAGTAGGAAGAGTAGCGGGCATCATCAACCACAGATACAACGAGAAGACAAAAACAGGATACTGCCGCTTCGGCTGGATAGATTTCATCGATTCACAAGAAGTAGTCAACGCCCTTTTCGACACGGTTGAGGCTTATGCCAAAGAAAAGGGGATGGAAATCGTGGAAGGGCCCACAGGGTTTCTCGAATTCGACGTGGCGGGCGTCCTGGTGGACGGCTTCGACAAGATGCCGACGGCCTACGGCAAATACAACGACCCATACTACGAGCCGCTCATCCTGAACAGAGGCTACAAAAAGGCGGAAGACTACGTGGAATTCATCATCAACATTCCCGACGACGTCAGCAGATACACCCGAATAGCCAACCTGATTTCCGACAGGTACGGACTTCGGGAGGCACCGGTGAAAAACAGAAAGGACGTCGCCCCCTACCTGGACGGAGTGTTCAAGGTGATGAACGAAAGCTACGCCAACCTGCACGGATATTCGGAACTTACTCCGGGACAATGCGAAGAACTGAAGGACCAGTTCATCGGGAAGCTTAATTTCGACTACGTGTCCATAGTGATCGACAGGAACGACAAGGTAGTGGCATTCGGCGTGTGCCTTCCCTCCCTGTCCCGCGTACTGCAGAAAGTAAAAGGACACCTTTTCCCCTTCGGCTTCATCGACGTGCTCAGAGCGCTCAGACACAACGACACCGCGGACGCTCTGCTCATCGCGGTATCCGATGAATACAAGGAAAAAGGAGTGGCCGCCATGGTCATGGGCAAGATAGTCGCCGGATTCCACAAGCACGGCATCAAGTATCTGGAAAGCACACGCGAGCTGGAAAGCAATCTGAATGTACAGAACCTGTGGAACAAGGTGGAGCATGAGCTCATAAAGCGCGCAAGAATCTACAACAAAAAAATATGACCGATATGGCCGAGAAAAAGCAATCCGAAAGAATACAGACGTCCATACTGAACGGTGCGGAGCACAAAGCTCTGGTATGGCTGGCAGCCAGACAGCCGGCTTGGGTGACCTCTGATTTCCTGACTCTGATAGGGACAATCGGTTCTGTGATAATAGCCGCGGGATACATCCTCTCCGGAAAAGACATCAACTGGTTGTGGCTTGCCTCCCTCGGCTTCGTCATCAACTGGTACGGAGACTCGCTTGACGGCAACCTTGCCAGATACCGCAAAACCCAGCGTCCCGTATATGGATTCTACATCGACCACACGGTCGACTGCATAAACGAATTCCTGATGTTCGGAGGCATCGGACTGTCGGCCCTGATGCATTTCAACCTGGCCATGCTGCTGTTCGTATTCTATCTCCTGCTCACGCTGAACGTCATAACGAACGCCCATCTGAAAGGAGAGTTCAAGCTGACCTACGCCAAGCTCGGACCTACGGAATTCAGGCTCATCGTCATCATCGTCAACACCTGCTTCATCCTGTTCAAGCCGCTGAGAGATTTCACGGCCCACGTGGACTTGTTCGGATGCGGCGTGGAACTGAAGGCTCTGGACGTGGTCGGCACGGTCATCCTCGCCATACTTGCCGTCATCTATTTCACTACCATCATAAGCGATGCGCGAGGCTACGCCAAGGCCGATCCGCTGAAGAAAAACAAATAGACCCTCACGGATATGCCGCTCCTGACCGTCAAAGAAGCCGAAGAGCTCATCCCCGCCCTCAAAGGCCGGGATAAGCTGACAGAATTCCTGATCAAGGCCTTGAACATAAACAAGGTCTCGGACTTTTACGATGAAATCTGCGGCAACACCGGTGCGGATTTCGCCACGGCTTTCCTGAAAGGAGAAAAAATCAGATATCGCCTGAAAGGTGAAGAAAATCTGGACAAGATTCCCGACGGACCTTTCATAACCATAAGCAACCACCCCTACGGAGCTTTGGACGGCATCATGCTGATAGACCTCATCGGGCAAAGGCACAAAGGATTCAAGGTCATGGTCAACCAGTTTCTGACTCTGGTCAAAGCGCTGAGGCCGAGCCTGATAAGTGTAAATCCCGCCACCGATCTCAGAAAAGGCGTCACCGCAACCAATCTGCAGGGAGTACGCGAAGTCTTCCGGAATCTTCACGACGGGCTGCCCGTGGGGTTCTTTCCTTCAGGCGCCGTATCGGATTTCATTCCTCGCAGACACCGCATCGAAGACCGCCCATGGCAGACCGATGTAATCAAAATCATCAAAAAGGCGCACGTTCCTGTAGTTCCCGTCCGTTTCTTTGACCGGAACACCGCCTTTTATTATTTCCTCGGCCTCATAGACTGGAGAATCCGAGTTCTGCGGCTTCCTACCGAAGTCATGAACAAGAAGGGGAAACATCCCAGAATCGGAATAGGCGACATCATCACCCCCGAGATGCAGGACAGATTCACGGATATAGGCGCATTCGGAAAATATCTCAGAGACAGCGTCTATTCCCAGACATTTTAGACATCACGCTCCGTCCTGCAGGCTTTAGGCTCCGGCTGAACGGACCTGTGCCATCCATACAAGATCTCCTGCCCTGAACTCGAACGAAGGGTCGGGATTGGTCACCGGAACTCCGTCCCTGACGATGCTCAGCACCATGCGGCCCTGAGGTCTTAGATTCAGCTCCTTCAAAGTCCTGCCGGCAAACGGGGATTCCGCATCAAGCAGAGTCTTCTCTATGGAAAAGTCGGACTCGGCCCCCGGAGACGTCGCCGCACGGCTGGCCATAGCCTTTTTGAATCCTGCAAGCTGCTCCTTTGTACCCACGGCCAGAAGCCTGTCGTAAGGGTAGATTACCTCATCGCCGGAAGGCAGCTCGATATGTCCGGACCCTCGACTGATTTTCAATATGTTGACTCCTGTATCTTTGCGCAAGTGAAGCTCTTTCAACGCCTTGCCTATCAACGGATAATCCGGGGACACCTCCACCACGCACGAACTCACGTCATATCGGGAAAGATTGTCGCTCACGGAAGAAGCCACAGGCGCGTTTTTTCTGAGAAGGTCCTCCTTCTTGTTGAGATTCTGCATGAACCTCGTCTCTATGCGGCTTAGCTTATGGTATGAATGCTTAATGAAGAAAAAGAACGCCGCTACGGCAAGGACCACTATCAGTATGACGGCAGGGACGCCAAGACTGAAATGCGATGCCAGAACCATGAATATGAACACTATGGCAATAGCCATTTTCAGAAGGCTCATCGAGAATAGAAGCCATACGTTGCCGGGACTGTCGCTCAGCAGTTTATGCGAAAGCGTCCTGGTACGCTGGTTCTCCATGACCATGAGCATGAGGAACGGCGACATGAAAGCAAGAGTTATGGCAGCGTTTATGATCTCTACGGCCCGGGACGAAAAGTGCGGAAGTACGGCGGACACAGCCTTGCCGAGGAAAAGCCTCGAACCTAACAGTATGGCTACGGCGATCACTCCGTACAGCGCCACCCTTATGCCTTCCGCCTTGACATATTCCTTGAGTTCAGCGTGCTCCTCCATGCCGGGAGCATGCCTGTCTTCTCCTGAATCAAGCCTTTCCGCTATCCTCTTCGGCAGCTTCCTGTGCAGCAGGTCAGCTACGTGCGGAGACAGTTTTATCATGTAAGGAGTCATGAACGTGGTAATGACGGATACGGCAATTATCACAGGATATATGAATTGTCTCATGACGCCGAGGGAGACGCCCAGCCCCGCAAGTATGAAAGAGAACTCTCCCACCTGGGCCATGGAAAAGCCGCAGCTCACCGCATAGTTTATGCCCTTGCCCGAGAGCAGAGCCCCGGACGTGGAGAAAAAGGACATGCCGACAAGGGCGAAAACGGTTATCGTCAATATCACCGGCCAGTACCTGGCCACCACCGAAGGGTCGAGCATCATGCCCACGGACACGAAAAATACTGCGCTGAAAAGGTTCTTTATGCTGCCCACGAGCTTGAGAATCTTCTCCCCTTCTATGGTTTCGGACAGGATGGATCCCATCACGAAGGCCCCCAGAGCGGAAGAAAAACCCACCGCATTGGCTATCATGACCATGCCGAAACACATGCCCACGCTTATTATAAGGAGAATCTCGTCATTGAGATATCTGTGGGTCTTCTGGAGCAGCGTCGGGATAACATATATGCCCACAAGAAACCACAGAATCAGGAAAAAGAACAGTTTGGCTATCCCCTTCACCAGCTCCATTCCGGAAAAGCTGTTCGACACGGCCATCGCGGAAAGGATGACCATGAGGAGTATGGCTATGAGATCCTGCACCACGAGCGTTCCGAACACGGTAGGGGCATAAGGGGCATTTTTCAGTCCGAGATCATCGTAAGCCTTTATGACTATGGCCGTGGACGACATGGACAGCATCCCGCCCAGAAATACGCTTTCCATAGTGGACCAGCCCATCGCCTGGGCAAGCATGATTCCGAGAGCCATCATCCCGAGGAACTGGCAGCCGGCCATGATCAGGGCCGTGCTTCCGACCTTGAGAAGTTTCTTGAAACTGAATTCCAATCCCAGGCCGAACAGCAGGAAAATGATTCCGAGCTCCGACCACTGATCGACCGAATCGGCGCTTGAAAGTCCCGGGAAGAAGGATACATGGGGCCCGACTAGAAATCCGGCCACGATGTAACCGAGGACCAAAGGCTGCTTGAGGGCCTTGGATATGATTGTAAACACGCCTGCGGAAATGAGGATGACCGCAAGGTCGTGGACAAGGTTCAGATCGTCATTCATGAAGCCAAATTTACTTTTTTATTTCATTATGTGGAGCGGCTTTCGATCCGTTTACGAAAAATACGCCTGTAAACACAAGCAGTATGGCAACCACCTTCTGCCAGGAAATGCTGTCAAGCCCGGAAACGACACCTATCACGGAAGCGAAGATGGGCTGCAGATAGTTGTAGAGCGCCACAATGGTCGGACGGACGCTCTTCTGGCCGAAAGGTATGAGGAAATAAGCGACGAAAGTGGCGAAGAATATCAGAAAGCCCGTCTCCGCCCATATCTTCGGAGCGACGGCGGCAAAGTCCGTATGCGGAAACTGCCCTATGGAAAACGGAAGGGAAGCCAGAAGCGAGAACAGGAAAGACCATTTCATGAAAGTGACGACCCTGTATTTCTGTATGAGCGGACGGAATATGCCGAGATAAAGCGAAAAGCTGACGCTGTTCAGCAGCAGCAGGATTATGCCCAAAGGGGAAGTGGCCTGCGCACCGCCCGAATGGACGGAATTCAAGATCAGGAAAATGATGCCTATGAAACTCAGCGCCACGCCTCCGGCCTTCCTGAGGGTGATAGGCTCTTTGACAAAGAAATAGGCAAAAAACATGGTAAAAATCGGGCCCAACGTGCTGAACACTGCCGTATCTATGGGCGTGGCCATCGTTATGGCAAAGAGGAATGTCATCTGCGGGACGAAAAGCCCGAGCATGGAAGCGCAGAATATGCGTCCAAGGTCCTTCAGCGGCACATTGTCCCTGACGGCACGTCCGTTCTCATCCCTCTTCCGCGCAAAAAGTGAAAGCAGCCAGAAAAGGCCGGACGCTCCAAAGGCCCTAAGGGTGAAAAGCAGGGTGGGCGCAAAATCGTGAGAATTGGCTATATCCTTAGTAGTAACTATATTCACACCGAATATTATGTATGCGGCGGCTATCGCGAGATGCCCCGCGGCATTTCCTTTCTTCATCATGCCGCAAAGTTACCAATTAACCCTTGTCCAGAATCCGAAAGCAGACGTTTTTTTTAACGGACAACATGGTTGACATTTTGTCAGCATCCGTCCGATTCGGAACATTTATTGCAGCCCGCAAAGTAAAAACAGTACGCATGGAGAATAAAAAAATTCCTGTCCTGCTTCTTACAGGCTATCTGGGGAGCGGCAAGACAACGTTGGTAAACAGGATTCTTTCAAATAGAAGAGGCATCAAATTCGCCGTTATAGTCAATGACATAGGCGAAGTCAACATAGATGCCGACCTCATACAGAAAGGCGGAATAGTCGGCAAGAAAGACGACAGCCTGGTGGCTCTGCAGAACGGTTGCATATGCTGTACCCTCAAAATGGATCTGGTGGAACAGCTTTCCGACATTGCCCGCATGGGAAAGTTCGACTACATCGTGATTGAAGCGAGCGGCATCTGCGAACCCGCACCCATCGCCCAGACAATCTGCTCCATCCCGCAGCTCGGGCCTAAGTACATCTCCGGCTGCATGCCCGAACTTGACTGCATAGTGACAGTGGTCGATGCTCTGAGAATGCAGAGCGAATTTGCCTGCGGAGATGACCTGAAGAAAGAAAACATCGGTGAAGATGACCTCGAAAGCCTTGTGATCCAGCAGATTGAATTCTGCAACATAGTCGTTCTCAACAAGGCCTCGGAAGTCAAACCCGAGGAGCTCGAAAGAATCCGCAAGATCGTGAAAGCCCTCCAGCCAAAGGCCGAGATTATCGAATGCGACTACGGCGATGTGGATTTTGACAAGATTCTCTATACGGGCATGTTCGATTTCGACAAAGTCGCGACCTCGGCGGCATGGATTGACGCGATAGAGGGAGACGGCCATGATGAACATGACGAAGAAGAAGGAGAAGCGGAAGAGTACAACATAGGCACTTTCGTATATTACCGCCGGCCGGCTCTGGACATGAACCTTTTTGACAGGTTCGTGGCTAAGAAATGGCCCAAGAACATCATCAGGGCCAAAGGTTTGTGCTGGTTCAGCGATGAGCCGGACAAATGCTATGTCTTCGAACAGGCAGGTGTGCAGAAGTCGCTCAAGGATGCAGGGTATTGGTTCGCCACCATGCCGGAGGAGCAGCTTCAGGAGATGATGAAGAAAGACCCCGTGCTGCGCCGCGACTGGGATGAGAAATATGGAGACAGGATGGTCAAGATAGTGTTCATCGGCCAAAATCTCGACAAAAAATCGATAGAGGAAGAGCTGGACAAATGCCTGGAGGAGCCGCTGTTCATGTAGACATCAGTTTCAAGCTGTTGCAGGTCAGACGCGAAAAAACTATTTTTGCAAGGAGAGGAAGATTCCTCGGAAAGGAAGATGAAACATCAACGCCATGGCAGATTTTATCAACAGAAAGTATCCCGTGGGGATACAGA
>CAYTYL010000024.1:0-22391 GCA_964441715.1 uncultured Muribaculaceae bacterium | reverse complement strand
GACACTTACAAGAACCCTTCGGAATGGGAGGAGAAAGCTAAAGACCTCGCCGGCAGGTTCATAAAGAACTTCAAGAAATACGAGAACCATGCTTCCTGCAAAACTCTCGTGAAGGCCGGTCCACAGCTTTAATCACAGATAAGTTCCGACAATACGGAGCAACGATACGGAAGCCGCTCATGCAGGGCGGCTTCTCTTGTTGTCTGCCATAACATAAAGGGAACGCATATTTTGCCTATATTTGCAGAATGAGAGAATCAAAAGATCATCTCCTGGGATTGATCCGGAACAAAATGCCGATGACAGGGGGCCAGCAGTTGAGGCTGACCGCATTTCTCGCCATACCGGCGATTCTCGCTCAATTCGCTTCCGTTCTGCTCCAGTACATAGACGCCTCCATGGTCGGCAATCTGGGAGCCAATCCGGCGGCGTCCATCGGGCTCGTATCCACGAGCACATGGATTCTCAACGGCTTTGCGATGGCAGTCTGCTCAGGTTTTTCCGTACAGGTCGCACACCGCTGCGGAGCAAAGGATTTCAAAGGGGCGCGTTCTCTCATGCGGCAGGGGTTCACCATGGCCGTTGCATTCGGAATCCTGCTGGCCGCCATAGGGTCCGCCATAGCAGGACCGTTGCCGGGGTGGCTCGGAGGGTCTGAAGAAATAAATGCCGACGCTTCAGACTATTTCGGAATCTATGCCATGTTTCTCCCCGTAATGGCCCTGGGCTTCTGCTCGAACGCGATGCTGCAGGCAAGCGGAAACATGAAGGTGCCGAGCATCCTGTACATCTCCATGGCGGTGCTGGACGTGATCTTCAATTACATCTTCATATATGCCCTCGGCTGGGGCGTTGCTGGAGCTGCAATGGGCACCGGAATGGCGGAATTCGTGATGACGGCAGTGTCACTGTTCTATTCCTGCACCCGTTCGGCGGAGCTCCGAATCACCGGAGAAAAGGCATCGTTCCTGCCTGAAAAGCAGGCGCTCAAAGATGCCTTCGGGATAACAGGGCCGCTCTGGCTTCAGAACATAGTGATGAGAGGAGCCTACGTGGCCGCCACCGTCATCGTGGCACCGCTCGGGGCGGTGTCCATCGCCGCAAATTCCTTCGCCATAACGGCGGAAAGTTTCTGCTACATGCCGGGCTATGGTCTGCAGGAATCCGCGACCACCCTTGTCGGACAGAGTCTCGGTGCCGGCAGAAAAGAACTGGCCAGACGTTTCGCGAGAATCAACATCTCGCTCGGGGCGGCACTCATGTCTTCTCTGGCAGTGCTTATGTACATTTTCGCTCCGTTCCTCATGGACATCATGAGCAACGATCCGGAAGTCATAGCCCTGGGAGCCAAGGTGCTGAGGATTGAGGCATTCGCGGAAACATTGTATGCGGTATCCATGGTCTCCTACGGCTGCTGCATAGGAGCGGGCGACACTCTGGTCCCCACGGCGCTTAACTTTTCAAGCATGTGGATAGTCAGGATAGGACTTGCCCTTTTCCTGACCCCAAGACTCGGGCTTACCGGATACTGGATTGCCATGTGCACGGAACTCAACATCAGAGGGCTGCTTTTCCTGACAAGGATAAGAGGCGGCAAATGGCTCAACAAGAGATTCGTAAGTGATCCTCTTGAAGCCGAAACATTGGAAATGAATTTGAAAAAATAACAGTTGATATGAAATTGATTTCAGATAAGGAATTCGGAGGTGAAAGGCCTCTGTACAAAGAACACGATCTCCAGCTCAAAAACGTCACCATCCATGCCGGAGAATCCGGTCTGAAGGAGACGGCCGAGATCTATTGTGACCACTGCCGCTTCGAAGGCAAGTATCCCCTTTGGGAATGCGACCACTTCGTGCTGAGGAACTGCGTTCTGGGAGTGGGAGCACGCTCGGGCATATGGTACACCAGAAAAGGTGAAATCTACGACTCCGTAATCGATGCCCCGAAGACATTCCGGAGAGTCAAAGGCCTTAAAATCGCCAATGTATGGATACCGGCGGGCACCGAAACATTCTGGGACTGCAGCGACATAGAGATGAACGACTGCATCATCGAAAGGGCGGACTATGTGTTCATGCATTGCGAAAACATGAAGATAGACAATCTGAAACTCCAGGGAAACTACGGATTCCAATACGCAAAGAATGTGGAGATACGCAATTCGGTGCTTACCTCAAAAGATTCGTTCTGGGAAGCTGAAAACGTGACCGTGTACGACTCTACAATAACCGGCGAATATCTCGGATGGTACTCCAAGAACCTGAAGCTCGTCCGCTGCCACATTTCCGAAACGCAGCCTCTGTGCTACTGCGATAATCTCACGCTTGAAGACTGCACTTTCGGACAGGATGCGGACCTGGCACTTGAGTACTCCACGGTGAACGGAAACATAAAAGGCAACATCGTCTCCATCAAGAACCCCACATCGGGCCACATAATGGTCGGTTCCGTCGGTTAAATCATAATCGACAAGAATATAAAAGCGCCCGGAGACTGCACGATAGAGATACTCGACAAACAACAATAACATTTTTAACACTAAACTCATGAAAAAACTCGTATTGACAATCGCCGCCCTGACCGCCATGGCCCTGGCCGCCTCGGCCCAGCAAATCGTAAGCGGCAAAATCGAAAACGTGCCTCCGCAGGGTTCCTACACCCCGTCTTTCGCCAACGACGGTGCGGACAAGGCCCCGCTGAACGTCATCCTGATGATAGGCGACGGCAACGGACTTGCACACATCGCCTCGGGGATGTACACCAACGGAGGGGAAATGACGCTCACAAATCTGAAGGTTTTCGGTCTGGTAACTACCCAGTCGGCCGACAACTATACGACCGACTCGGCAGCATCGGGAACAGCTTACGCGACAGGGCACAAGACATACAACAGTTCCGTCGGAATGAGCGTGGACCACAAACCGCTTGAAAACATTCCGGAAATCTGCGCCCGTGAAGGAATCGTCAGCGGAGTGGTCTCCACCGACAATCTGAACGGAGCGACTCCGGCATCTTTTTTTGCCCACCAGGACACCCGCTACATGACAGATGAAATATGGGCGGACCTGCCGTCAAGCAAGCTATCATTCTTCGCGGCCGGAAGCAAAGAAACCATGGCGGAGAGGCCTGCGAAAACCAGAGATGCCATAAATGCAGTCTTCACCGTAGTTGACGACCTGAACGATCCCAGGGCAGCTTCGGCGGACAGGCTCGGTTATCTGCCCCCGGCTGCGGAGACCCAGTCGATGAAATACGGCAGAGGGGATTTCCTTCCCGCAACGACTGAATATGCCATCGATTTCCTTTCCAAGAAGTCCGGGAACGGCAAAGGATTCTTCCTCATGGTGGAAGGGGCAAGAATAGACAAAAGTTCCCATGCGAATGAATACGAGCCCATGATAAAGGAAGAGCTTGACTTCGACAAGGCGGTCACGGCAGCCATAAAGTTCGCCGAAAAAGACGGAAACACCCTTGTCGTGATTTCAGCGGACCACGAAACAGGCGGACTTACACTTTATAAAGGAGATCCGTCCAAAGGCACCACCGAAGGCCGTTTCAGCACCGAGGGACACACTCCCGTACCTGTTCCCTTATTTGCCTACGGCCCGTCTTCCCATGACTTCATGGGCAAACAGGGAAACGAAGAAGTAGCCCGGAAGATAATCAGACTTTTGACCGGAAAATAATCTGACATGAAATTCGATTTTGACAAAATCATCAGACGCAGAGGTACCGCGTGTGTGAAATGGGACGCCCGTCCTCCTTATAAAGAGAATATAGACACGTCCGACGTAATCCCGATGTGGGTAGCCGACATGGACTTTGAAGTTGCTCCGTGCATAAGCAAGTCCGTTCAGGAAAGGGCCGCGCACCCTGTCTATGGCTACAACACCGTTCCGCCGGAATATTACGAAGCTGTGGTACGCTGGTTTTCCGAACGCCACGGCTGGAAAATGGACCCCTCGTGGATTCTTTATACCACAGGACTTGTACCGGCCATGTCGGCGGTCATCAAAGGCATAGCCGAACCGGGAAGCAAAGTCGTAATCCTGACACCGGCATACAACTGCTTTTTCAGCGCTGTCAGGAACAACGGGAACGTGCTGGCGGAATGTCCTCTAATCTACAAGGACAGAAGACACAGCATAGACTTCGACCTTTTTGAAAAGATATGCGAAGATCCTCAGTGCGGCACTTTCCTTTTCTGCAATCCCCACAACCCGAGCGGAAGAGTCTGGACGAGAGAGGAACTGAAAAAACTCGGAGACATCTGCTTGAAAAACAACGTGAAAGTCATCAGCGACGAGATTCACTGCGAATTCATGATGCCGGGCCACGAATACATTCCCTTCGCCTCCCTCGGTGAAGAGTACCAGCATAACTGCGTCACTCTAAACGCCGCGAGCAAAGCATTCAACACGGCAGGACTTCAGATCGGCAACATAGTAAGCGACAATCCGCTGTGGCGGGAAAAGATAAACAAGGCCATGAACATCAACGAGATTGTGGACGTGAATCCTTTCGGTCATGTCGCGCTTCGTGCCGCCTATTCAGACGAGGGGGCGGAATGGCTCAAGCAGCTTTGCGAGTACATCTACGGCAATTACACCATGCTGGTCGAGATGTTCCGCAAGGAGATCCCGGAATTCCCCGTATGCGAACTTGAAGGCACCTATCTGGCCTGGGTAGACTGTTCCGCACTCAAGGGAATGGAAACGGTGGAAGTGGAAAGGAGCCTGCTCATCAACGAAAAAGTATGGATCAACTCCGGCACCATGTACGGAAAGGACGGATTCATGAGAATCAACCTGGCCGCTCCACGCGCACTTATCAAAGAAGGTCTCGAAAGAGTGATCAAGGGATACAGGCGCCTCGAGAAAGAAGCTGCTGAAAAGAAAAGCTGAAGCTGCTGAAAAAAAGCTAAAGATTGATCAGCGGCGAAGCCGAACATCTGGGGAGCGTATTCAGATTTACGCTCCCCTTTTCTACGCCCATCTCTTTCAATGCCGCCGCGGCGCTCCCATAGGCAAGCTGAGGAGTGTTGTTGTTTTCGCTCAGATGGCAGAGGAATATGTTTTTCAAACCGGGATGCCAGAAACGCTTTATGGCCGCGGCACACTCGTCGTTGCTCAGATGTCCGTGCCCCTGACAGATCCTCATCTTAAGCTCGTGCGTATAGGGACCGGCCATGAGCATGTCCATGTCGTAATTCGACTCCACCACCACAGTGTCGGCCTGACCGGCAAAGTTCAGGGCCTCATCTGTCATGCGCCCTATGTCGGTCATTATGACAAACCTGTGCCCGTCTCCCATGATCGCGTAACCGACTGTCTGGGTTGCATCGTGCGGGACGACAAAATACCTGACGAGAAATCCGGCCACCTGCTTCCACTCCCCTTCCTCGATAGCCTTCCCGCAATCGCACAGATGCTCATGGTCGAGGATTCGGGTGGACAGAAGAGTTCTGGTGGTATAGACCGGCTTCATGAGCTTCTTGCAGTATGAGCCTATGTTGCGCACATGATCCATGTGGTCATGGGTCAGAAGTATCGCGGAGAAAGATTCAGTGCTCAGCCCCGCTTCCGCGAGCCTTTTCTTCAGACAGCGCAAACTCACGCCCGCGTCTATCAGAATGCCGTCATCTCCGTTACCCAGATAATAGCAGTTGCCCGAACTGCCGCTTGAAAGGCTCATGAATTTCAACATATCTCGCTAATTGTCCTCTTCACAGTATGTGTTGATGACGCTGTAGGCTTCCGAGACTCCCAGTTCCCCGGCCCTGGACAGGTCTATGCAGCCCTTTTCCTTATCTTTCAGATAGATAAGCACAAGTCCGCGATTATAGTAGGCATCGCCCATGTAGGGGTAGAGTTCAATAGCCTTGCCGTAGTTTTCTATCGATTCCACAAGTTCGGAAGACAGGCACAGAAGATTGCCGAGATTGTAGTAGATATATGGCAGATCCGGGACTATGGCGGCGGCGGAGCGAAGATCCTCCACAGCCTCCGAATAATCGTACCTCCGTGTAACCTGATCCTTTACACGCGCCCGTGTAGTCCCTTTGTCATCCATGCTCAAGGTCTGGACATTGGATTCCATGGAAGCGATGAATTCTATCATGTCGGCCCGAAGAACAGCTCTGTTCATGAGATAGAAAGCCTTGTACAGCCGTTCGTATCTTTCATCGCCCGCCTCTTCCACGGCTTTGTCATAGTAACTCAACGCGCTGTTGTACTGCTTTCCGGATACGTCGTACAAAGCCCTCAGGAAGTCCGCTCTTGCAGCCGAAACCGTACCTGCCTCATCCCCGGCCCGCAGCAGCTCCTCGACAGGACCTGAACGGAGTGCCGAAAGCGTGTCTTTCCCGGTGACGGCCACGGGAACGGGCATTTCCCTTACGAACTTGGACACCAGGGCGTTTTCATAGCGGTTTTTCAGGATAGAGCCGGCGTCATCCCTGTCTTGGGACAGCACAAACCTGTACAGAGGTTTCAGACGGATGTCTATGTCTCTGTGCTGGAGCAGTTCGTCATTGAAATCCTTCTTGGCGAAATCGGCATCAAGAGCTATCAGGGAACTGTATTTTTTTGTCGTGTCGGCGAAAGAGCCCGCGGCGGCGGCATTGGCCTGTTCGTATTCGCGTATCTTCTGCAAAGCGGTGTCATAATCCCTCTTTGATTCCTTGAGCATGCCGAGACGGTTCTCTACATAGGAACGGTTCTGATATGCCTTTGCGAAATCGGGATACAGCTCTATCGCTTTGTCATAATCTTCAAGCGCATCCCGCATCCTGTCCATCCTGATAAAGAAGGAAGCCCTGTTGAAATAGGCAAGCACATTCTCGGGATTGATGTTTATGACCCTGTCCATGTCGGCAAGAGCCTCTTCATAATTGCCTACCTGAGCGTTTATGAGACTTCTGTTATAGAGAGTGAGGGCATTGCCCGGCTCGTCCTTCAGAACGCGGTTGAGATCTTTCATGGCCGCATTGTAATCTTTTGCCTCATAATACATGAGGGCTCTGTTGAAATATGGCAGAGTGCTTGCGGAATCAAGAGAAATTGCCTTGTCCATGTCCGCTATGCCCTGCCTGTAGTCCCCCATGTTGGCATAAAGGCTGCCGCGGCGGACATAGCCTTCCGGGTCGAAACGGTCTATGCTTATGGCTTTGTCGTAATCTGCCATGGCCTTTACGGTGTCACCGAGAAAAAGGTAGCTCGCCCCCCTGTTGAGGTATGCTGAAGGGTCCTTCGGCTGTTTCCTGATGTAACGGTCAAAATCGGACACGGCCTTGTCGAACTGTCTTGCAAGAAAATAGGTGACACCTCTGCTGAAATAAATGCCTTCGTAACCGGGACGCAGGGACAGAGCTTTGTTGAAATCCGAAAAGGCATCGTCATACTCCCCGAAGCGGCTTTCCGTTATGGCCCTGTAATGGTATCCGTTTGTAAATACAGGATTGAGCCGCACCGACGTGTCGAAATCCTTCTTGGCGCCGCGGATGTCGCCAAGGTTGTATTTGGCGATTCCCCTGAAGAAAAAGGTCCAGTAGTCAGTGGTGTCAAGCCTCGCCAATATGTTGAAGTTTTCTATGGAACGGGCGTACTTTCCGTCTGAAAGATCCTGACGTCCCCTGAGATAGAACGCATCCTTGTCGTACTGCGCCGAAAGCGGAACAGCAGAGACGCAGAAAACCAACGCGCAGAAAAATATGAAAAGTGTCCGTTTCATCTGTATCGGCGAATGTACAAATATACTCGTTTTCATGAATTAATCCTTATCTTTGAGGGATTCAAACCTACTTGCCTTTTGAGCTCAAATGGTAAAATACGCCTGACGGCGATGATGGCCGCGTGTTTTCTGTTCCTCTCCACGGGGGCTGTCTTCCGTTGCATCGCCCAGACTCCAAAAGGATTTGTCGTAAGAAGCGAAACAGCCCACAGCAGCGTGGACGAAGAATCCCTTGCAAGACAGATAGGCTTTCTGTCCGACTCTCTCTGCGGAGGCAGGGCCACGGGCAGCACGGGAGGAACCGAAGCGGCCATGTGGATAGAACGCAATTTCAGGGCCAACTCGCTGCTTCCTCTCGGAAACGGATATGCATGGAATTTCTCCGCAGGAGAAGGACTGGTAGGAAAGAACATAGTGGGGATGCTGCCTGCGGCCGGAAACAACCCCGACAGGGGATATGTAATCGTGTTCGCCCACTACGACGGTCTCGGAATACTGGACGGACAGATGTACCCGGGCGCCGATGACAACGCCTCCGGAATCGCAGCCATGCTGGGAACGGTCAGGATGTTCAACACCATGCTCAAATACAGGCGCAGCTACAGAAGAAACATCATCTTTGCGGCCACCGACGCAAAAAATCTGAACATGGGAGGGGTAAAGGCTCTCTGGGAGCTGCTGGCATCGGGACAGCTCAGGGACCCTCTCCACGGAAATGCGATAAACAGGGAGGACATCGCGCTGGCAGTAAACATAGACCAGATAGGAAGCACGCTGAGTCCCATCCATTCCGGGAAGTCCGACTATATCATCATGCTGTCCGACAGCAGAGACGGCTACTACAAGGGCGAACTGCGTCTTGCGTCCGGAAAATACGGCATCGATATGGACCTCGGCTTCGACTATTACGGCAGCCGGGCTTTCACAGATATGTTTTACAAGACCGTGAGCGAACAGAAGATCTTCATAGACAACAAGATCCCCTCGGTGATGTTCACTTCCGGCATTACAATGAACAATAACAAGATATGGGATGTCCCTGAAACTCTGGACATGTCCGTTCTGAAAAAAAGAACCTGGCTGATATTCCATTGGCTGGAAAGATCCATGTAAAATATGAAAGAATTCTGGCAGATACTGAAAAAATATGTAGGTCCCTACAAGGGATATCTATGGGAGTCCGTGCTGATGAATGTGCTCTCCGCCATTTTCAACATCTTCTCCTTTTCACTGATAGTCCCCATGCTGAACATCCTGTTCAAAATCAATGACAAGGTATATACCTACATTCCCCCGGAAAGCGTCAGCGGCCTGATGGAAAAGGGAAGGGCCATAGGAAACAACGCCAACTGGTGGCTTGACTGTTTCATCAACGCACACGGAGAGTCCATGACGCTGCTCCTTCTGTGCGTGTTCCTGAGCGTGATGACCCTTATCAAGACCGCCTGCTATTTCGGGGCCGCAGCCGTCATGGTGCCCATAAGGACAGGAGTAGTGAAGGATCTGCGCATGCAGCTGTATGACAAGATTCTGGCTCTTCCTCTCGGGTATTTCTCACAAGAAAGGAAAGGAGACATCATCGCAAGAATGAGCGGAGACGTGAACGAAGTGGAGAATTCCATAATCAGCGTTCTCGAGATGCTCATCAAGAATCCGATACTCATCGTCTGCTACTTTTCCGTCCTGCTGATGATCAGCTGGCAGCTTACGCTCTTCACGATCCTGGTCGTGCCGGCCCTCGCATGGATGATGGGAGCCATCGGCAAAACTCTCAAAAAGAAATCGCTGCTCGCACAGGAACTCTGGAGCGACACCATGTCCCAGGTCGAGGAGACCTTGGGAGGACTGCGGGTAATCAAGGCATTCATGGCCGAGGAGACAATGTCCAAAAGGTTCGACAAAGTGACCGGCGCCCTCCGGACAAAAACCGGGAGAGTATCCACGAGACAGGCCCTGGCCCATCCGATGAGCGAATTCCTGGGCACGGTTCTGATAGCTATAGTGCTGTGGTTCGGAGGCACGCTGATCATCGGTGACAACGCTCCCCTCTCGGCCCCCATGTTCATATATTACATGGTAATCCTGTACAGCATACTCAATCCGATCAAGGATTTTTCAAAAGCCAGCTACAGCGTTCCAAAAGGCATGGCCTCCATGGAAAGAATCAACAAAATCCTGGATGCCGAGAACCCCATAAAGGACGCGGCCGCTCCTGTGGAAGTCAAATCCCTTGACGACAGCATCGTCTTCGACCACGTGGGATTCTGCTACGATGCGGGTAAGCAGGTGCTGGACGACGTGAACCTCACCATAAGGAAGGGGTCAAGCGTTGCGATCGTAGGCGAATCGGGAGCCGGAAAATCCACCCTCGTCGATCTGATTCCCCGTTTCTACGACGTGAGTTCTGGAGCCATAAGGATTGACGGCACGGACATAAGAGCCATTTCCATGCACAGCCTGAGGTCTCTGATAGGCTACGTCAACCAGGAGCCCATATTGTTCAACGATACCATTTTCAACAACATAGCCTTCGGTTCAAAGAATGTCACAAAGGAACAGGTGATAGAGGCGGCCAAAATAGCCAACGCCCACGACTTCATAATGGAAAAAGAGCAGGGCTACGAAACCAACATCGGAGACCGCGGCATGAAGCTTTCCGGAGGACAGCGGCAGAGGATATCCATAGCAAGGGCCGTGCTGAAAAACCCTCCCCTGCTGATACTTGACGAGGCCACGGCATCTCTTGACACTGAATCGGAGAGGCTGGTGCAGGAGGCCCTGGACCGGCTGATGTCCAGCAGAACGACGATAGCCATAGCCCATAGGCTGTCAACGATCAAGAACAGCGATGAAATCATAGTCATGCAGGAAGGGAAGATTGTCGAACGCGGCACACATGATGAACTCGTCAGACTGGGAGGGTATTACAAGAAACTCGAAGACATGCAGAGCCTGTAATGATCAGGAAAGGAAATATTTTTTTCAAACTGCTGCTACTCCTTTATCTGGGAGCGGTGGCATTTCTATGCTTTGCAAATTTCAACGATCTGCCTGAAACCGAGAAAACCCTGTTCGGAATCCCCGCGGACAAGATTACCCATTTCTTCATGTTCCTTCCGTTTCCTTTCATCGCATATTTCTCGCTGGGAGCCCGGAAACTGAAGACAGGAAACTTCGTGGCCGTCGCCGCAGCGATATTCATATCAGGACTCGCCATCGGTGCGGCCACGGAACTCGTCCAGAGCAGGCTGGCCTACAGAAGCGGAGACATCAACGATTTCGCCACGGATGCCGCAGCCGTTTTCGCAGGCACTCTGATCGTGCTCCTGACCCACATAATCCGTAAAAAATGAAAAAGTTTCTTTTCGCGGCATTGACAGCGCTGTCATACACATTCATGCTGGATGCGCAGGGCAGGCTTTCACGGACGTTCAGCGATGCCGTCGATTCCCTGTCGGTCCTTGCCGCGGGGAGGACCACCGTTGACGTGGAACTCAAGCTCAACACCGTGAACCGGCGGGGAGACAATCTGGATTTTTACTTCAGCCGGACTCTTGGAGATCTTCCATGGCACGAAGAAGACGTCGCATGGTTCAAAGGACAGCTCAAGGCACTCTTCCCTGAGCAGGAAAAGATTTACGGTGTAGGAAACGTGTTCGCAAACGGGATTAAACTTGAGGAGCTTGTCACTCCGCACCTGGGAACGGACGGTCTGCCTGAAGAATCCGTACACAGAAAAGAAAGGCACAGAGGACACGCTTTTGTGGAGAGAGCCGACGGACCTTACTACGAAAAAGGCCTGAGCGGCCGGCACATAGCGCTCTGGCAAAGCCACGGAAGGTTCTACGATGAGCAGGAAGACTGCTGGAAATGGCAACGGGCAAGGGAATTCACGACCGTGGAAGACATGTACACACAGAGCTACGTAATCCCATTTCTGATGCCCATGCTGGAAAACGCAGGTGCGTACGTAATGAGTCCGCGCGAACGTGATCCGCAGAAATTCGAAGCCGTGGTGGACAATGATCCCTCTTTTCCGGGAGAAAGGAAAGGACTGACCAGAAGGTCCGGCACCTATGAAGAAAGCGGAGACTGGTCCGATGCCGGCGAGGGATTCGCCGACAGGAAAGAATTCTACATCCGCAATGACAATCCTTTCATCATGGGCAGAGCGAGAAAGACAAAAGTCCGCAGACATGGAGAAGAAACCGCCCGAGCCGTATGGACTCCGGACATACCGCAAAGAGGCGAATATGCCGTGTATGTATCATATAAGAGCTTTCCGCACAGCACCGGGCATGCCCATTACACGGTAAGACATCTCGGAGGTGAAAGCGAATTCTCCGTAAACCAGAAAATCGGAGGAGGGACATGGATATATCTCGGAACTTTTGAATTTGCTCCCGACGGAGACGGGGCAGTCATTCTGGACAATGCCGCACCTTCCGGAAGGGAACACGAAGACGGACAGATCGTCTCCGCAGATGCGGTACGTTTCGGCGGCGGCATGGGTAAAATCGCCAGGGGCAAAGGCAGTTCCCCGGCAGACGAATGGAAGACCTCGGGACTGCCGGCCTACGCCGAAGGGGCTTTGTATTCCATGCAGTGGAGCGGCATCGACAGCACGGTGACAAGACTGCACAAGGGAGACTATACCAATGACTTCGCCGACAGAGGTCCATGGGTCGCATACATGGCCGGAGGGTCATCTTCAAATCCGGGCAAGGAAGGCAAAGGGATTCCGTTCGACCTGTCGTTCGCGCTTCATTCCGATGCCGGTTCCTTCCCCAACGACTCCATCGTCGGCACACTGGCGATTTACACACTGAAAAGCGAAGGGAGCAGGAAGCTTCCCGACGGCGGAGACAGGATGATATGCAGAGAACTCTGCGATTATGTCCAGACCCAGACCGTGAATGACATACGTGCGAAATATGACAGTTCATGGGCAAGGAGAGGCACCTGGGACCGTTCTTACAGTGAAGCAAGGACCGGCGAAGTCCCCGGAATGATTCTGGAGCTACTTTCCCATCAGAACTTCGCCGACATGCGCTACGGTCTCGATCCGGAATTCAGATTCGATGTCAGCAGAGCCATCTACAAAGGTATCCTCAAGTTTTTAAGCAACAGGTACGGATGCGGCTATGAGGTGCAGCCTCTGCCGGTCCGCTCTTTTTCCGCAATACTTAAGAACCGCTTTCAGGTAAGACTGAGCTGGGAGCCCACCGTGGACAGCCTCGAAGAGACCGCCGTGCCGAAAGGGTTTCTGCTCTACACAAGGATAGACGACGGAGCATTTGACAACGGACGTGCGGTCGAAGCCGAAGAAAAAGACGGAAGATACGGACTGGACGTAGACATTGCGCCCGGCCACATATACAGCTTCAAGATAAAGGCGTACAACGACGGAGGCGAGAGCTTTCCTTCGGAAATTCTGAGCACCGGCACTCCGGAAAGTCCGAACGGCAACGGCAGCATCCTGATAGTCAACAATTTCTACAGAGTTTCCGCTCCGGCATGGTTTGACACGCCGCAATATGCCGGATTTGACGACAGACTTGACGGAGGCGTCCCCTACATCAAAGACATCAGCTACATAGGACGCATGTATGAGTTCAGACGGGAGAGGGAATGGGAAAGCGATGACAACCCCGGATTCGGCGCATCATACAGCGACATGGCAGGGTTTCAGCAGGCCGGCAACAGTTTCGACTATCCCTACATGCACGGGAAAGCCATATTGTCGGCAGGCTACGCATTCAGTTCCTGCGGTGCGGAAGCCTTCGCATCGGAGGTTTCTTCTCTGTCGGGACTTTTCGCCGGCCTGGACCTGATTTGCGGGAAACAGCTTACAACCGTCCCCGGAAAAAGTCCGAAAGCGCAGAAATACGAACTTTTCCCGAAAAAGCTGCGTTCGGCTTTGGAAACATTCTCGAAAGAAGGCGGCGGCATTCTCGTTTCCGGAGCGAACATAGGAACGGACATATGGGACAGCGTCTATCCCGTACGCAGGGACGAGAAAGATACGGAGGAGATGAAGCGCTTCGCGAAAGAAGTTCTCGGGTACAGATGGGTATCCAACTGGGCGAGCAGAAACGGCAGCGTGCGAAAGGTGAAGAACAGGCTCATGGACTGCCGGGAACTGCCCTCCACGTTCGGATTCCACAACGAGCCGAATGAGGAAACCTACTGCGTGGAAACTCCGGACAGCATTCTTCCTTCAGACGACAACGGAACCGTATTCCTGCGATATGAAGGTACGGACGCCCCCGCGGCGGTATGCTCAAGACGCAAAGGCTACAGGACAGTATGCTTCGGTTTTCCGTTGGAAAGCATGAAAAATGAAGCTGAACTTAACAATGTCATGAGCGCTTCGCTTGGTTTTTTCACGGGCAAGAATTAATTTTATCAAAACAATCACATTAATAAACAAAAACATGAAACTGCTATCCAGCTTATTCATCACTGCGGCATCCGTGGCAATCTGCGCCGGAAACGCTGATGCACAGACCTTCGCCTCCGGTTTCGAAAAACTTTACGAACCGGGAGCGAAAATGGTAAAGGACAACGCTTCCCTACTCTATGACGGTCCTGTAACGCCCGTATGGAAAGACGCCTCTTCTTTTGTCTATAAGACACGGGAGGCTTCAGGTGACAAATACTACAGCATCGACCTGAATTCCGCCGCCAAGTCCGAAATCAGCTCCGCTGAATACGAAGAACTTGCCGCCAAAGCCCCTCAGCGCTCCCCGTACGGAGAATACATGAGGAGAGACCGCGGCGAAGCTATAGAATCGCCGGACGGCAGACTTGAAGCCGTGATAAGGGACAGCAATGTGTGGATACGTGAAAAAGGGAACAAGGACACCGAAAAGCAGCTTTCTTTCGATGGAACTGACAACGACCGCTACGCCTACGTCATCTGGTCTCCCGACTCAAAAAAGCTTGCAGCCTTCAGACGCGAGGTCGTCAAGGAAAGGCAGATCATGCTGCGCGAATCCCGTCCTGCCGAGCAGGTTCAGCCGATATACCGCTGGATCGACTACGCCAAGCCTGGAGACAAGATAGCGCAGACGACTCCGGAACTGTACAACGTGGAAACCATGTCCCGCATAGCCTTCGACACGTCCGCCTACGGTAACCAGTATTCGCTGATGCCCGGACAATGGACTCCTGATTCCAAACTCTTCACATTTGAATACAACAAGAGAGGTCATCAGCTCTACCAGCTTGTGTCGGTGAATGCGGACAACGGTGAAAACAAAACGGTAGCGGAAGAGAAAAGCAATACCTTCATCTACTACAATGACCTGTACCGCCACTACTTCAAGGACGGCAAACGCCTGCTCTGGATATCGGAGAGAGACGACTGGAGACATCTCTACATGGTGGACATCGCCACCGGAGCTGCCAGGCAGCTTACAAAAGGAGCATGGAACGTCAGGGAAATCCATCTCGTGAACGAGGATGAAGGATTCGTTCTCATGTACGCGAACGGATACGGCACCAACAAAGGAGAAGACCCTTACAACAAGCATCTCCTTAAGCTTGACCTCAACTCGGGCAAACTCACCGATCTGACCCCCGAGAATGCGAACCACAGCGTGCTGTTCAGCTCTGACTACAAGTATTTCGTAGACAACTATTCCCGTCCGGATTTCGCCGGAGCGAGCGTGGCCCGCAAGACCGCGGACGGTTCCAAAGTCATGGACATCCAGAGCGCCGACATAAAAGCCCTTCTGGACAAGGGTTTCACCATGCCGATAGTGTTCAGCGCCAAAGGCCGCGACGGCAAGACTGACATCTGGGGCACTATGTACCTCCCCTACAACTTCGACAAGAACAAGAAATACCCCGTAGTGGAATATATCTATGCCGGTCCGCACGACTCGCATGTGGTCAAGAACTTCGGAGTATACACCAGGAATTCCATGCTTCAGGAGCTTGGCTTCGTCGTCGTCACCATAGACGGCATGGGCACCGACAACCGTTCCAAGAGCTTCCAGGACGTATGCTACAAGAACCTGAAAGATGCGGGCTTCCCCGACAGGATTCTCTGGATGCAGGCAGCCGCAAAGAAATATAAATATCTGGACATAAGCAATGTAGGAATCTACGGCTATTCGGCCGGAGGTCAGAACACTCTTTCGGCGCTTCTTTTCTATCCTGATTTCTACAAAGTGGGAGTGGCGCTGTGCGGATGCCATGACAACAGGATGGACAAAATGTGGTGGAACGAACAGTGGATGGGCTGGCCCATCGGTCCGGAGTACAGCGAGAATTCCAACGTGGACAATGCCGGAAAGCTCCAGGGAAAACTTCTCATTGTCAACGGAGAGATGGATGACAATGTCGATCCCGCGTCAACCCTGCAGGTCGTCTACGAACTGGTCAAGAACAACAAATACTTCGAGCAGATGTATCTTCCCGGACATACGCACAACCTGGGCAGCGACTACATAAGCAAGAGGATTTTTGAATTCTTCTACAAGAACATAAAGGAATCCGCAAAGTAAAATCCGGATTGCAATAGAAGAAGCTGACTGAAAATCAAGACTTTCGGTCAGCTTCTTTTTTGTCTCTGATAATAATCATTCACTCTACGAGCAAATGGATGCGGTGAGTCAGCTCGCCTTAGCACATTGCACCCTGAATCTGTCAAGGATATCGTTTACTTTATGTTGTGGTCGCTTGCATTCATTGCAAACTTGGCACAGAGAATCCTGTTCTCTCGGTAATTGAAACACCTGAAGCGGACTCTTTCGTAGTTTAACGTGCGATACAGCTCTAGAATAGTTCCCATATTCGAGCCCTTACGTCATAACTCTGTCTCTGATATGGATCATGCTCCGGTCTCTCGGGTGCACGAAGCCGCCATCATTGGAGAGACGATTCCGTAAGAGATCGACCGACACTCGAAAACATCCATCAAAAAAAAAGAAAGCGAATAACCTCAAAGTCATAAAAGCTTTTTTATTCTCCCATTTCTTTAGCAATTAAGTTAGTATTGTTATCTTTGCAATCAGGAGTTAGAAGCAAGGACATAGCGGTATCTTCTCTTTATCTTGGGAGAGGGTGGGGGTAACACTGATCTAAGAAATAAGGCTAAAGCATGGGGACTCTGCAAATAAACAAGCCTTGGAACAAATATGAGACAGCGCTTTTGATAGACGCTTGTGAGAAAGTGTCTAAAGGCAGTGTACGGAGAAGTGATGCCGTTAGCCGACTGTCCAAAAGGATTCGCGAGGGCATAATGGCCATGGACGTAAGCATTAGCGATTCATTTCGCAATGAGGAGAGCATCAGTGAGCAAATGTCGGCCATAGAAAACCTGCTAAAAGATGACAATGCGACAGATGTAGCTTCAAGCCGTGTATTTGCTGACATGTGTGACTTGTATGCAAATCATAAGGAGGAGTTCGACAAGATACTTGTCAAGGCAGCTGACATGTACCCCCCCCCCCGATTTTTTGATTTATTATCGCATAAAAACACAATAGCAGAGGTTTTCAAACGCAAGTTCCGCAACGGGATGCGGCTGAACTCCACGATTGACAGGCGTAAATTCAGAAGCGCATACACGGCTGTCAGCGGTATGTCCTTGGACGATATGAACGACGATGCGCTGGTCACGTCCATCATGAAGCATGCCGTGCTCTACGGCCATACGGCATACATGCCGGAGCTGATGATTTCTGACGAGCTCAGACGGAAGGTTGTCGGCTACATTCAGGAAAGATTCATGGCGGGCGACGAGTGTGTGTTTTTTGAAATCATATTCAAACGCTTCCACGAGGAATTTCTCGAAAGCCAGTTGCTCGATGTGGACATGCTGCGCAGCTATCTGAAGCATATCAACAATTACGGCTGGTTCTTTCAGCCTGACTACCTTTCGGTCAGAGAACGTGTGCGCCCCGACATAGAGCAGGCTGTGCTGGAATATGTGAAGGGGCGGGGCGGCATCGTCACCGAGGACGAGGTGCTGGATGCCTTTCCCCATTTCCCGGGAGAGGCCGTGCGCCATGCCTTCCAATACAATCCCGATTTGCTGGTCAATTGCGGTCGTGGAAAGGGCAAGATACATATCAACAACTTCCATGTCACGACGAAAGGCCTCGCAAAGGTTTCCACTCTGACGGATAAGGAGATAGCCCGTGCCGGCTATGTGCTCTGGCCCGAACTGATGGACTACATCAGGCGTGTCGCCCCCGATGTCATCGACTACAATGAGCAGTTTGGCGAGATAGGCATACGGAAAGCCCTGTGTGCCATGCTCGACGGCAAATACGCCTTCAACGGCAATGTGATCTGCCTTAGGGGGCATGTGGTTGATGCCAAGTACGTGGTAGGCAGTTTTGCGAAGCATCATCCGCATTACACGTTGGATGACATAAAGCAGCTGGGCGAGGCGCTCAATGCCAGCATCAATCCTTATATCGGCGAGTTGCAGAAATACAGCGTGAGGGTGGACGGTGGCCACTTCGTATCGAAGGCAGACGTGAAATTCAACGTGGATGAGACCGACCGTGTGATAAGCAGCTATTGCGAGAGCGACTACCTACCCTTGTGCGGCATCAGCAGTTACCTGCTGTTCCCGTCCTGCGGCTTTCCGTGGAACGCGTTTCTGCTGGAGAGTTACGTGTTCAGCCATAGCAGGGAGTTCTGCCTCATGCACAACAACTTCGGCCTCACCGGAACGCTGGGGGCTATCGTAAGGCGCAATGCCGGGTTGACGTTCGACGACGTGATAGCCGATGCCTTAGCAAGGAGCGGCACGGAACTGTCTCCACGGGAAGCCGTGCAATACCTCTACGACCAGTCATATATCGGCCAGCGGCGGCTTGGCAATGTGGCCGATGTCATCAAGAAGGCCCGTTCCATCCGTAAACAATTAAAGGAAGAGTAAAAATGTACGCATATACTTGGGATTCGGAAACTGGCGGCTTGTTGCTGAACAGCACCCATCAGCAGTTCAGCAAAGAGCCACGCCCTGTCTACTATCGTGAGCTGGACACTCTCGGCTTTGACAAATATTTTGATTATGACAAGGACGACTCCGCGCCTGTCATGTGGGCCGAGGCCAACAGCTATATCTATAGGGGAGAGGTGATTGCGCAGGTAACAGGAGGGTCTTTTTTTCAAAAGCCTCAGATAAAAATTATCGGCTCAGAAATAAATAAGAAAAAATTACAGTCTGTCGATATAAAATCCATGATTTCTCGTAATAAGGAGATTATGGAGAACCTTGTTTCCGAAACCATAAAGAAAGTTTATAATACCTATCTTAAGTATAAGAATAAGGTAGATATATTTCATGTATCTTTTAGTGGTGGGAAAGATAGTGAGGTTACCTTGGATATTGTACAAAGGGCTTTGCCACATGATAAATTCGTTGTCGTGTTTGGTGATACAGGTATGGAATTTCCTGATACCTATAGGGCTATAGATATAGCAAAAGACGTATGTGAGAGTAAGTCAATCAAGTTCTACATTGCAAAATCTGTTTTTAAACCGATAGATTCTTGGAGAAAGTTTGGGCCACCTGCTTCAACCATAAGATGGTGTTGTAGTGTCCATAAAACAACTCCACAGCTTCTTTTGCTCAGAGATATACTTAACAAAACTTCATTCACAGAAATGGCTTTTGTAGGCGTTCGCGCAGATGAAAGTTTGAGAAGAAGTGGGTATGATTATATCTCTTATGGGACTAAACATAAGGGGCAATATAGCTGTAATCCTATACTGCATTGGAATTCGGCAGAAGTCTATTTGTATATATACAGCAATAATCTTAGAATTAACGAGGCTTATAAACATGGCAATACTAGGGCTGGTTGCTTGGTTTGTCCAATGTCTTCAAATAGAAACGATTATTTCAATAATACTTTCTATAAAAAGCAGACAAGTGAACTATTAGATATTATACGTGAGGAGAACTCAACATATAGTCACTCTCCAAAAGAACTGCAAAGCTATGTAGAAAATAATGGTTGGAAGGCTCGAAAGAATGGTCGAGATTTGAATATAGCACCAAGAGATTATAGTGAGTCAATAATAAATGGTGAATTAACTATCCATTTCAGAAATAAAGACGATTCATGGCATCAGTGGATAAAGACATTAGGTAAAGTAGTGCCATCAAATGATAGTAGTGTTATAATTCAAAGCCAAGGCAAACAGTATAGTCTGAAAGTGACTCCAATTGATGTGGATGGAGCTTATGCTCAGGCTCGTATTGCTAATGATACTTCTGCATCAGGAACTTTGTTCTTAAAAAATGTCAGGAAGGTATTCAGAAAAAGTCATTATTGCATAGGCTGTAGAGTTTGTGAAGCGAATTGTAAGTTTGGAAACTTATCATTTAATAATAACAAAGTACAAATATCTAACGATTGCATTCATTGTGGTCAGTGCCTTAACATTGACACAGGTTGCTTCGTTTATAAATCTCTTTGGGTATCAAGAGGACTGGGAAAAAACATGAAACAAAAATCATTAGATTGCTATGCGGCTCATGGGCCTAAGATGGACTGGTTTCAGCAATACATTCAACTTGGAGAGAAATTCAAGACAGAGAACTCGTTGGGCAATAATCAAGTACCTGCTTTTAATCGTTTTCTTAAGGATGCAGGCATAATAGAAGGTGATGCGCAAACAAAACTCGGAGAGTTACTAATGCAAAAAGGTCTACAAGAAGAATGTGTGTGGGCTTTAATGTTGGCTAACCTTGCGCAGACACCAGAGGTGGGATGGTTCGTTAGGCATTTTGATTTTCAAACGCCCATACCTCAAAGTTCTATAGTAAACATTCTTGAATCTACGGAGAATGTAAGCAATAGTGCCCTCAAGTCAATTCCGAGTGCCCTAAAGCGTGTTTCTTTGTTACCGTTTAACAAAGTCGGATTTGGAATAAGCTCTAAAGAACAAGGCGGAAGTCTCTTTGAACGTATTCCCTGGTCTGCCCCCATCCCCGAGGTCATTCTCTACAGCCTCTACCGCTTTGCGGAGGCGTGCGGCGACTACTACAAGTTCACGCTCACCGACCTTGCCAACACTAATGTTGACAGGGACGGCGTGAGCCCCATGCAAATCTTTGGCATCTGCAAGGACGACATGAAGAAAATCGTTACGGGATTGTCGGCCACCTATCCCGACTTTATCTCATCGTCGTTCACTCTCGGACTGGACAACATCAACCTCCATGAGGACAAAACATCCAAAGACGTGCTAAACCTGATGAAGAAGTAAGGCACACAAAACAATGCTATCATCATGAATATCTACCGTCACTATTTCGATATAGACCCTGAGTATTTCCCTGCGGTCAACCCCGACGTTATCAGGCACAACCCCGAGCTATGGAAGAAGTTTTATCCGCATCCGTCGTTTGTCAAACTGCTCAAGTCCACCGTGGCCGTGCTCAGCCGCCAACAGAAGCTCAACATCTGGGTGGATGGCGCGTACGGTACGGGCAAGTCGCACGCCGTGCTCACCCTGCAGCATCTGCTGGAGGCATCGGCGGAGGACACGAAGGCCTATTTCGAGCAGTTCAGGCTAGACCACGACTTGTGCAACAAGTTTGTGAGCGTCAAGGGACAGGGGCGGATACTGACGGTACACCGATACGGCTCGTCGTCCATCAACGGCGACAACGACCTCTTCCTCACCATCCAGGAGAGCATCTCCAACGCCTTAAAGGAGGCGGGGATAGACGACGCGTCGGGCATGACGGCACTGAAAGACTCGATGATAGAGTACCTGTCTAACGCAGAGAACCGGGCCAGCTTCTCGGTGTTTGTCAACGGCAGCTACCGCGAGCTGTTCAACGGTGAGGACATCGACAAGATCATAGAGAACCTGTCGACCTACAAGGACAGCGCGCTGCTCGATCTGATGGGGAAGATATTCAAAGTGGCCAACGAGAAGCAGATCAGGGCTTTCTCCCTGGATTCGCGCAGCCTCGGCAACTGGATAAAGAAGATTATCTCGGCAAACAACCTGAAGGAAATCGTCTTCATCTGGGACGAGTTCACCGAGTATTTCAACTCCAACGCCCACCACCTCACGGGCTTCCAGGAGCTGCTGGAGCTCAGTGAGACCACGCCCGTATGCTTCATCCTTGTAGTGCATAAAGACCCGAAGCAGCTGGAAGGCCTGTCAAACGATGACAGCAAGAAAATCATTGACCGCTTCTGCAAGCCCGTGTGCACCATCGAGCTGCCCGACAACACCGCCTTCCGGCTCATGGGAGCTGCCATGCAGAAGAGCGGTGATGCGGCCATACGTGACGAGTGGGAGAACGACATCCTTCCCGACCTTTGCGATCGCACCACCGACTCGCGCAAGGTGGTGAAAAACTTTGCCAACATCACTGACGAGGAGCTGAAGGACATACTGCCCATACATCCTTACTCGGCGGCCCTGCTCAAGCAGATATCCTCTTTCTTCGAATCGAACCAGCGCAGCATGTTCGACTTCATCAAGAACAACCGTGGCGATGAGATAAAAGGTTTCCAGTGGTTTATAGACAACTACGGCCCCGAGGACGACAATCCGTTTCTGACGGTGGACATGCTGTGGAGCTTCTTCTACGATATGGGCAAGGACAGCCTGGCCCCGGAGATACGCAGAGTGCTCGACTATTATCCGCGGCTGGA
>CAYTYL010000023.1:0-22463 GCA_964441715.1 uncultured Muribaculaceae bacterium | reverse complement strand
CGAAGAATATGACGGGGTCGGTGCCCTGGAGAGCGGCGTTCATGAGACCTTTCGCATCGTAGGGAGTCGCAGGGAACACGACCTTGAGGCCGGGGATGTGGGTGCAGAGAGAAGTCCAGTCCTGAGAGTGCTGGGCACCGTATTTGGAACCTACCGACACTCTGACCACCACGGGCATCTTGATTATGTTGCCGGACATGGCCTGCCATTTGGGAAGCTGGTTGAACACTTCGTCTCCGCAGCAGCCGAGGAAGTCGCAGTACATGATTTCCGGGATGACTCTTCCGCCGCACATCGCATAGCCGATGGCCGTGCCGATGATGGCTGCCTCCGCGATGGGCGCATTGAACAGACGGTGGTAGGGAAGGGCTTCGGTGAGTCCGCGGTAGACGGCGAACGCTCCGCCCCATTCACGGTTCTCTTCTCCGTACGCAACCAGGGAAGCATCTTTGTAGAAACGGTCTATCACCGCCTCGAAGATTCCGTCCTTGATGTTGTACATCTTGAGCTTGCTCACAGGTTTGCCGTCTTTGTCCAGATAGAAGCGGGTCTTTCCGGCAATCTGTTTCACCCTCGGATTATCTTCCATGGGCATGTTGACATCGGGTTTCGCATCGCTCATGGAATCGACGCTGCCGTTGGAGAACATCATGTCGCCGAGCAGTTCGCTGTTCTTTATCAGGTCCATGCGGGGAGAAACGCTTTCATCGATTGCGAGCTTGTACATTTCCAGGATGACTTCCCTCATCTCCTTCTCGATGTTGCCGAGTTCCTCTTCCGTGGCGAGACCTTCAAGAGTGAGCTTCTTGCCGAAGGCGGTGATGCAGTCTTCTGCCTCCCATGCGGCGATTTCTTCCTTTGAACGGTATGAAGACTGGTCGCTCGGGGAATGTCCGCTGTAACGGTAGGTCACCACGTCGAGCAGGCACGGGCCTTCCTTGTCCAAAAGAATTTTCTTCTTGCGGCGGAACGCATCTATCACTGCCAGAGGGTCGTATCCGTTCACCCTTTCTGCATGCCATGCCTCCGGGTTGAACCCTGCGCCGAGCCTTGCCGGGAAGGTATAGCCCATGGTCTCTCCCTTTGTCTGTCCGCCCATCGCGTACTGGTTGTCCATGACGTTGATGAGTATCGGGAGTCCGCCTTTCATGTCACCTTCCCACAGAGTGTTGAACTGGTCCATGGAAGCGAAGGTCATGCCTTCGAGGACAGGTCCGCGTGCCATGGCGCCGTCTCCGAGGTTGGCGACCACTATTCCTTTTTTGCGGTTGACCTTCTTGTAGAGGGCCGCGCCCACGGCTATCGAGCCGGAGCCTCCCACAATCGCATTGTTCGGGTAGATGCCGAACGGGGTGAAGAAGGTGTGCATGGAACCGCCGAGGCCTTTGTTGAATCCGGTCGTGCGGGCGAAAATCTCGGCCATTGCCCCGTAAAGCAGGAAGCGGATGCCGAGCTCTTTTGTGGAATCGCCCTTGAACCCTTTCTTGGCTATGGCGAGTGTCGTGCCTCCCCAGAACTCGTCCATTATTTTCTGGAGCTGATCATCGGGAAGTATCTCTATGGAACGGAGACCTTTGGCGAGAATCTCTCCGTGGCTTCTGTGGCTTCCGAAGATGAAGTCGTCTGTGTCAAGGTTGTAGGCCATTCCCACGGCTGCGGCTTCCTGTCCGGCGGAAAGGTGGGCGGGGCCCGGGTTGTTGTAGGAGACGCCGTTGTAACCTCCAGTGGTCTTGACCAGGTTCAGCATGGTCTCGAATTCACGGATGGTGAACATGTCTCTGTAGATGCGCAGAAGGTCTTCCTTGGTGAAATTGCCTTCCTTGACTTCCTCCTTAATGCTCTTCTTGTAAGTCATTACGGGAATCTTGGGAAACTTTATCTCATGTTCCTCAGGACGGAGGGCTTTGTCGGGATCGATGTAAAGTGATTTTGGCATTGTGTCGTTCTATTTCAATGTGAATGCTGTTTCTTTGATTATTTCGCTGACGGTAGGATGAGGGAACACCACTTCTTTTATCTGCTCCACAGTCATTTCCTGCTCAATCGCGATGCACATGCTGCTTATGATTTCCGAGCAGGGATTTCCAAGCATGTGCGCTCCGAGGACTTCATGGTATCTGGAGCCGATGATGAGTTTGCAGATGCCTTCTCCGCCTTCGTTCTCCGCCACGAATCTTCCGGAATAGGCCATGGGAAGCTTAAGTACGGTGAAATCCAGCCCCTTGGCCTTGGCTTCCGCCTCCGTCAGGCCTACGCCCGCGACTTCAGGGTTGGTATAGACGACTCCGGGAATCGCATCGTATCTCATGCGGTCGCGTCTGCCGAGAATGTTGTTGACGGCCACTTCGCCTTCGCGGCTTGCCGTGTGGGCGAGCATGGAGAATCCGGTGATGTCTCCCGCCGCATAGACGTTGGGGACATTGGTGCGCATGTGCTCGTCCACCTTCACTCCGTAAGGCTTTCCGGCTTTGTTCAGCGCCATTTCGAGTCCGAGGCTCTCCAGTCCGCCGCCGTTGATGTTCGCACGTCTTCCCACGCTCACGAGTATCTTGTCGCCGCTGACCTTGTTCGTCTTGCCGTCCGCATCCTCGAACACCACGCTGTTGCCTTCTATGCCTGTCACCTTGCAGTTCAGGCAGAAAGTTATGCCGCGTTTCGCGTATATTTTCTGGAGCATCGAGCTGATTTCATCATCGAGAGGGCCGAGAATCTTGGGAAGCATCTCGACTACGGTGACCTTGGTGCCGAGAGTGCTGAAGAATGCGGCGAATTCCATGCCGATGACGCCTCCTCCTATCACCACCAGTTCCTTGGGCTGTTCCTTCAGGGCAAGGATTTCCCTGTTGGTAACCACTATGTCTCCGGCTTCCTTAAGGCCCGGCAGCGGGGGAACGGCGGCTTCCGAACCGGTGCAGAGAAGAAGATTCTTCGCCAGGTAGCTCTGGCCGTCGGCTTCTATTTCCAGGCCTTCTGCGGAACGGCCCTTTACGACCGCTTCGGCGGCGACCACGTCTACCTTGTTTGCCTTCATGGCTGCCTTTACTCCGCCTACGAGCTTCTTGACGACTTTGTCCTTCCTTTTCATGAACTCGTCGAACTTGAAGGAAGGGTTTTCGGAATAAACCCCGTAATGGTCTCCCGTGACGGCATAGTTGTAGACTTTTGCGCCGTACAGAAGCGTCTTAGTGGGGATGCAGCCTTCGTTGAGGCATACTCCGCCGAGACTTTTCCTTTCGAAGATGACGGTCTTGAGTCCGGCCGCTCCGGCTCTTTCCGCGGCGACGTATCCTCCGGGACCGCCGCCTATTATAGCTAAATCATATGTCATGTTCAGAGGGTGTTCGTTTTAAAATTCCACTTCCAGATTTTCGATTTCGACCGCTACCTGTTTCAGGAACTTGGTCGCGAGGCCACCGTCTATGGCCCTGTGGTCATAGGTCAGGCTGAGACCGAGGTACGGTACGAAAGCGTACACTCCGGCGCCCAGATCCTTCGGCCGGGGAACTATTGTCCCTACGCCGAGGATGGCGCTCTGGGGCACGTTTATGATGGGAGTGAACCATTCTACTCCATATCCGCCGAGGTTGGACACCGTGAATGACGACGCCTCGCTGGAGAGCAGGTCAGGATTTACGCTGCCCTTTCTGCAGTCATCGGCCGCCTTCTTGAGCCTTTTGCTCAGGCCCGTGATGCTGAGTTCGTCGGCATTTCTTATGGCCGGAACCATGAGCCCTCTTTCAGTATCCACGGCCACACCGAGGTGTACGGACTTGAAGATTCGCATGGCATCTCCGAGGCAATGGCTGTTGAGGTCGGGATATTTCTGCAGGGCCTTGATTACTGCAAAGCATACGAAATCGTTTATGGTGATGTTCGCATCGATTTTCCCTTCTTCCAGAGCTTTCTTCGCTTTCTTGCGCAGCGCCTGGATTCTGCGGGCATCCGCTCCGAGCATGTGGGTGAGCTGGGCAGTGTTCTGCAGAGAATTGTACATGGACTTGGAGATGAGCTTGCGCATGTTGGACAGCTTCCTGACCTCGAATTCTTCTCCTTCTCCCTTGATGTCGGTATGTGTGGGCTGCCATTGCTTGAGGTCTCCGCCTTTCACCGCACCGGCAAGACCGGAACCGCCGGCCGGAGCCGCAACGCCGCCTTCAGCCATTCTGGCTTTGGCAAGACCTGTGAGAGGACCCTGTGCAGCTGCCGCCGCTTCCACGTCTCTTGCGATTACACGTCCGTAAGGGCCCGTGCCTGCGACTGCCGAGGTGTTCACACCTTTTTCGGCGGCGATTGTCCTTGCCCGGGGGGATACCGGTGCGCCGGCTTTCACTTCGGCGGATGCCGGAAGCTGTTCCTCCTTTGCGGCTTCGGGCTTCGCCTCTGCCTGCGGGGCCTCCTTGGGGGATTCCGCTGTCTGCGCCGCTCCGGAAGGAGCAAGCTCGGCATAGGACTCGCCTTCGTTTCCTATCGCCATTACATTGCTGAGGACGGGAACTTCATCGCCTTCGTTGTAGAAGCAGGCAAGTACCGTACCGTCAATTTTGGCCTCTTCCTCAAAAGAAGCTTTGTCCGTCTCGTAGGTAAAGAGAACGTCGCCGGCCTGAACCTTGTCTCCGGGTTTCTTCCTGAACTCGGTGATAATGCAGGTCTCGACCGACTGGCCCTGTTTGGGCATTATTACTGCTGTCGCCATTATTTGAGATTGTATTCTATGTTAAATTCCCCTCTCCCGGGTTTGCGGAGAGGGGATGTTGTCGAAAAGTCTGGCCTAAGCCATTAATTGTGGCAGGAAAGTGCTGAATATCAGCACGGCCAATCCGAGAATCAGTACAAGTATGGTCTGACGCGACACTCCCTTCCACTCTTTGAGGATGATGCCCCACACATTGGAGAAGGTGACGTTGAGAGCCATGAGTATGCACCAGCTGAACGTGATGAGGACAGGGGACGACACAAGGAAGCCCTTTCCGAGGCTCAATCCGAAGAACTGGCTGTACCAGAGCAGGCCTGCGAGAGCGCAGAAGATGAGATTATGACCCCACACGGAGAATTTCTTATAGTCTCCGAAGCTGTGGTTCTTCTTGTTCTGGCCGAGGCAGTAGACCGCGTTGGTCACAAATCCTCCGACGGTCACGAGCAGCGTGGCCGGAAGGGTCTTGAACATCTCCGGAGTTTCGCTCCAGTGGAGGTCTGCGCCGAAGTTCAGCCCGATGTTGAAGCATGCGCTCATGAATCCGCATAGCAGTGCTATAATGATGCCTTTGGGGAAGTTGAAATCCTTCACCGCAGCTTTCTTTTCCTCTTCGGAAAGGGAAGAGGACTTCATGCCTCCCGCAATGCCGATGATGCCGATGCCGATGAGCGTGACCGCGACTCCGACCCATACGGCCGCCGTGAGCGTGTCGGCATGGCCTGTGAATACGGGACCGAGGATTGCGCCGAGCCCCGCACATGTGCCGAGGGCTATGCTCTGTCCGAGCGCGACTCCGAGGTAACGCATTGACAGTCCGAAGGTCAGACCGCCTACTCCCCACAGTACGCCGAACAGCATGGTGAGCCATGTTTCTCTTGGATTGGCGGCGAAGAGTTCAAACAGACTTTCACCCTGCGGCACCGCGAGAAGAGCTCCGAGCAGAGGGAAAACCAGCCATGAGAACACACCCTGCACAAGCCAGTAGCTTTCCCAGCTCCATTCTTTTATTTTGTTGATAGGCACGTAGCAGCTTGACTGGCAGAACGCGCCTATCGCTATTATCAAGAGGCCGATTAAAATCATCTTTCAGGCTTTTCTATCTTTTTGACGTGACGTCGGCTTCGTACTTTTCGATGACGGGGATGACATCGTTGCCTACGGGTACGTTGTGCCTTACGCAGAATTCATCGTAGACGGCATTCCAGGGCATGGTCTTTTCCTCCTCGATGAGCTGAAGGACTTCGTAGGTGTGGCCTGCGAGTTCATGCCTGCTGATGAGGTCGCGGGGTTCGAGAAGAGCCTTGATCATGCACTTCTGAGCTGCACGGCTGCCGATTACATAGGCGCCTATGCGGTTGATTGAACCGTCGAAATAGTCGAGGCCGTAGTGGACTCTGTCAAGCGCTCCGGCGCGGACGATTTCCGCGAAGAGATCCTGGGTGTTGTCGTCCATGATGGTCACGTGGTCGGAATCCCAGCGCACGGGACGGCTGACATGGAGCATGAGTTCGGGAATGAAGTTCAGGACGGCCGACACCTTGTCTCCCGGAATCTCCGAAGGATGATAATGGCCGGTGTCTATGGTGAGGAGCTTCTGGTTCTTTGTGGCGTATGCCGTGTAGAAGTCGTGCGAGCCGACGGTGAAGCTTTCGAGACCTATGCCGAATACCTTGCCCTCGATGCTGTCCTTCATGTACTGTTTCTTCTCCGCGAAAATCTCATCGAGAGATTCCTTGAGAAGAGTCCTGTAGAGCATGTGGTTGACAGACACGTCTTTGCATCCGTCGTGAACCCATACGTTCATGATGCAGGGGTCTCCCTGAGCCTTGCCCATGGCATCGGCTATGTCGCGGCAGCGTTTCGTGTGCTCAATCCAGAAATCTCTTATGGATTTGTCGGGATTGGACAGGGAAAGATTTCCGCTCTTGGGGTGCGAGAATGAAGTGGAGTTGAAATCGAGTTTGGTATCGTTGTCCTTGCCCCAGTCGATCCAGCTCTGGAAATGCTCGACTTTCACCTGGTCGCGGTCCACTACCTGCCCTTTGAAATCGCCGTAGATTTCGTGGAGGTTGAGACGGTGCGTTCCCGGAACGAGAGACTTGGCTTTCAGGATATCCGCCCTGAGCTCGTCGATGTTGCGGGCGGCTCCGGGATAGTTGCCGGTGGACTGGATGCCGCCGGAGAGAGCTCCTGCGTGAACCTCGAATCCCTTCACGTCATCTGCCTGCCAGCAGTGCATGGAGAGATGGAAATCGTCCATCTGGGAGAGAACTTTTTCGGTGTCGACGCCAAGTTCCGCATAGCGCTCCTTGGCGATTCCGTAAGCTGTGTGTACTGATTGCTCTTTCATATTGTTCTGTTTTACAGTTGTTTATATTATTTGTTCTTGGGAGTGAATGTCTTGACCGCGAATGCGTCGGCGACCATTTTCCTCATCTCCCAGCGATCTTTCACAAGGCCCGCCGAACGTGCCTGCATCATCACGTTTCCTATGGCGGTGGCTTCCGTAGGGCCGGCCACCACGGGCAGCCCTATGGTGTCGGCGGTAAGCTGGCTCATCAGGTCATTGGCCGAACCTCCTCCTATCACGTGAAGTTTGTTGATTTTGAAGGGTGCGAACGATTGCAGCATGTCCAGAACCTCCTTGTATCTGCGTGCCAGGCTGTGGTAGATGCAGCTGAACATCTCGCCCTCGTCGGAAGGCAGAGGCTGTCCGCTTTCTTTCAGGGCTGCGCAGATTTCCTCGACCATGTTTTCAGGATTGGCGAAGCGGGGATCGTCCGGATTGACCGTGGATGTGAATCCCAGCGCCTTCGTAGCCAGAGCGGTGATTTCGGGGTAGGTGAAGCTGCGTCCCTTGGCGGCCCAGACTTTTCTGCACTGTTCGAGCAGCCACATGCCGGTTATGTTTTTCAGGAAACGTGTGGTCCCGTCGATTCCTCCTTCGTTGGTGAAATTCATTCTGCATGATTCGTCGGAAATTACGGGAGCTTTCGTCTCGATGCCCATGAGGCTCCATGTGCCTGAGCTCAGGTAGGCGAAATTCTCGTCGGAAGCCGGAACTGCGGCGATGGCGGATGCCGTGTCGTGGCCTGCGACCGCGATTACCGGCACTTCGCCTATTCCCGTCTCCTTGGCGATTTCGGGAGTAAGGTTGCCGACGACCGTTCCGGAAGGTATGATGTCCAGCAGGATGGAGCTGTCGATTCCGAGCTTGTCCGGCAGGGATTTCTCAAACTGCCTGGTGTTCTGGTTCATCATGCCGGAGGTGGATGCGTCGGTGTATTCGCATA
This sequence comes from uncultured Muribaculaceae bacterium, assembly GCA_964441715.1. Taxonomy (GTDB): domain Bacteria; phylum Bacteroidota; class Bacteroidia; order Bacteroidales; family UBA932; genus Cryptobacteroides. The sequence continues at coordinate 14,477 of CAYTYL010000023.1, read as the reverse complement.
CTTTCTTACCCGTGAGGAAATAAGACAGCAGGTCCGGAATGAACAGGATCTTGTCGGCGTACTTCAGAGGCGCGAATCCTTCTTTCTTCTGGGCATAGAGCTGGAATATGGTGTTGAAGTTCAGAATCTGGATGCCCGTCACCCCGTAGAGTTCCTGGCGCGGTATGATTTTGAACACCTCTTCGGGGATGCCGTCGGTGTAGGGGTCGCGGTAGGCTCTCGGAAGGCCGAGCAGGGTCCCGTCCTCGGCAAGGCAGCCGAAGTCAACGCCCCATGTGTCTATGCCTATCGAGTCAATCTTCACTCCTTCGGCGGCGAGCTGGGAAAGAGCCTTTTTGAAATGCTCCAGAATCCCGTAGATGTTCCAGTAGAACTTGCCCCCGATTTCGACGGCTCCGTTCGGGAAACGATAGGTTTCCTTCATCTCGAAGCGGCCGTTGTCAAAGGTCGCGAGTATGGCCCGGCAGCTTGTCGCTCCGCAGTCGAAAGCAAGAAAGTTGTAATGATTTTTCATTATTTCGGAATTATAGTTTCAGTGATATCGTCTCATAAAGATATCCATAAGAATTTCTGTTGACAAATAAATTGCCAAAAAACTGAGTTTTTCTGTCAAAATGAATACATTTGCATATGAGCGATCCGATACATCTGAAATATTTGGCCGTCAATGAGCAGGACATGCTGTGGAATACGGCCGTGAATTCTGTCGGAGGACAGGAAATAGCCCCCGGAATGAGCTATCCTCCATCCAACCACCCTACGAGGTACATCTTCACCCCGGAGGGCGGCCGTGTGCTTGACGAGTACCAGTTCGTCTACATCTATGAAGGTGAAGGTAAATTCTTTAGCAGAAATCCGGACAAGGCCGTGGACGTCAGGGCCGGCTCCATGATTCTGCTTTTTCCCGGGGTGTGGCACTCCTACCGGCCGAACCCCGCCACGGGCTGGAAGGAATACTGGATAGGCTTCCGCAGCGGCGAAATGGACAAGAAAGTGGAAAACGGCTTTTTCAGCAAGAAGCATCCCGTTCTCTCGGTAGGGATAAGAGACACGCTTGTAGATGTTTACAAATCAGCGATAAATGTGGCCGGAAAGCAGGAATCCGGATTTCAGCAGCTGCTCTCGTCCATGGTGAGCTACATCTCCGGACTGGCATACTATTATGACCGCAACAGGTCCATGTTCAGCAGCAAGGTTTCCGACGTGGTGAGCAGAGCAAAAATTATAGTTTCCGAGCAGAGCAGGACCATTACTCCGGAGGAGCTCGCCGCCAGGATGTGCATGGGGTATTCGTCTTTCAGAAAGGTTTTCAAGGAGTACACCGGTTTCGCTCCTGCCAAGTACATCCAGAGCGTCCGCTTCAACAGGGCGAAGGAAGACCTCACCAATACAGACAAATCCGTCAAGGAAATTGCCTATGAAATGGGCTATGACGACTACGAGTATTTCTTTACCGCATTCCGCCGCAATACGGGCATGACGCCTAAGGAATACCGCAATTTCACGAGAAACAAGCAGAAGTAGCCGGAACGTCCCGCACCCGAGGGTCTCAGTTTCCCTCTTCTTCCGCTTTGCCGGTCCGGGCATTGTCCCCGTCCTGTCCGGCGGAATGTTCCTCGGAGGGAAGCGCGATCGTGCGGAATCTTTTCTGTCTGCGTTCCCAGCGGTCGCGGGCATATTGCTGCATGTCCGTGAACTGGTCGTTCTCGTCTATGATTTCCAGCCCGAGGATGGTCTCTATTATGTCTTCGAGAGTGATGAGGCCCTGGAAGCTGCCGTATTCGTCTATGATCAGGGCCATCTGTTCCTTTTTCTTCAGCAGCGATTCCCAGATCTCCGACAGGGAGACTTCTTCGTTGAAATAGGAGATGGGCCTCTTGAGGTCTTTGAGCCTCATGTCGAATTTGTCGTCGGCCAGCCCTTCAAGCGCATCGCTCAGAAGTATGTAGCCAGTAATGTATTCGGGCGAATCCGAATAGACGGGGATTCTGGAATAGTGCAGATATGTGTCGTTCTTGTAGAAATTCTTCAAGGTCATGTTTTCCTGCGCTATGGAGCATACGATTCTCGGAGTCATCGCATCGAAAGCCTTGACGTTGTCGAGCTTCATGATGTTCTGTATCACCTTGTTCTCGTTGGAATCTATCACTCCCTCCTTGGCGCCGATGTTGGCCATGGCCGTAACTTCGTCCCGGCTGACCAGATTCGAGCCGTCTTCGGGCGCTATGAGCTTGCTTATCCTCTGCACTGCCCATGCGAGGGGGAACATGATGACCACCAGCACGGAGATTGTCTTGGATGCGAATCCCATGAGGCTCTTCCAATAGGATGTGCCTATGGTCTTAGGCACGATTTCGGAGAATACCAGGATAAGTACGGTGGTTATCGCGGACACTACTCCGACCCATGAGCTGCCGAACACCACCGTGGCCTGGCTTCCGACCCCCGCCGCGCCTCCGGTGTTCGCTATCGTGTTGAGCGAAAGGATGGCGGCTATAGGCCTGTCTATGTCCGTCTTGTATTTGAGGAAACGTGCGGCCGGCTTGTACCCTTCCTCTTTCTTCATCGTTATGTATGACAGAGGAGTGGACATGAGTACGGACTCCAGTATCGAGCACAGGAACGAAATTGACAGAGTCAGAAAGAGATATAAAAGCAGTAAAAGCATGCTGATTTCTTTGTTGCGGCAAAAATAGTAATAATATTGCTATTTTTACATCTTCAATCTGAACATAAATGGCGGATTTCAGGTCACTTTTCAAAGATACGGCCATATACGGCCTGAGCAGCATAATAGGGAGATTCCTGAACTATCTCCTCGTGCCGCTCTATACCTATGTCATCAGCGCGTCCAGCGGCGGATACGGCGTAGTGACAAATCTTTACGCATACACGGCGCTCCTTCTGGTAATCCTCACCTACGGAATGGAAACCGCTTTTTTCCGTTTTGCCAACAAGGCCGGAGAAAACCCGGAAAAAGTGTATTCCACCGTGCTTGCCTCCGTGCTGAGCACGTCCGTCATATTCGTCGCCGCTGTTCTGCTGTTTCTCAAACCCGTCTCCTCGGCCATGGGCTACGGAGACCATCCCTCTTATGTCGGGGCAATGGCGGTGACGGTGGCCATAGACGCATTCCAGTGCATTCCCTTCGCATATCTGAGATACAGAAAAAAGGCATTGAAGTTCGCCGCTCTAAAACTGACGTTCATAGGCTTGAACATTTTCCTGAACCTGCTGTATTTCGTGGTTCTTCCCAAAGCCGGACTTAACCCGTACGGAATCTACGATAACGGGCCGGACGTGGGGTATGTGTTCTATATCAATCTGTTCTGCACGGCCCTCGTCACTCTTTTCTTCAGGCGCGAGCTCGGCGGATTCCGGCACGGGGCCGACATGGCACTCCTCAGGCGGATGCTTTCCTACAGCTGGCCCATACTGCTTTTGGGCATAGCGGGCATACTGAACCAGACTGCCCCGAGCATCCTGTTCCCCTACCTCTATGAAGGAGAAAATGCATCCGGCCAGCTCGGCATCTACGGAGCCTGCATCAAGATAGCGATGATCATGTCCATGATAACGCAGGCGTTCAGATATGCCTATGAACCCTTCGTTTTCGGAAACTCGCGTGAGAAGGACAGCCGCGAAACCTGTTCGAGGGCCATGAAGTATTTCATAATGTTCACTCTTCTGGCGTTCCTCTGCGTCATGGGATTCATGAATGTGCTGAAATACATAATAGGAGAAGGTTACAGGTCGGGTCTGAGGGTCGTCCCTATCGTGATGACAGCCGAAATACTGATGGGCATATACTTCAACCTTTCCTTCTGGTACAAGCTCACTGACAAGATGCTCTGGGGCGCTCTCTTTTCCGGCATAGGCTGTGCCGTCCTCATCGCGGTCAACGTGCTGTTCGTGCCCCGTTTCGGCTACATGGCCTGCGCATGGTCAGGAGTCGCGGGCTACGGAACGGCCATGCTGCTGTCCTATTTCGTCGGCCAGAAGAAATATCCGGTCGCATACCCTTTGAAAGACATTGCGGTCTATGTGATCGCGGCCGCCGCAGCATGTTGCTGCATAGCCTGGTCCAACGCCCGTCTTACCGCACTTTCGGCCATCGCCGTGAACTGCATCGTGATACTGCTGTTCTGCGCACTTATGCTCAAGAGAGATTTGCCTCCCGCCTCACTGCCTTTTGTCGGTAAATATTTTCAAAAAAAGTAAAGAATCATGAAAAGTTCACCACTTGACACGGAACTGTTCCTTAAAATGCTTTCCACGGATTCCACGTCCGGCCGCGAACGTCCTTTCGCCCTTGAGCTTGCCTCTCTCCTGAAGACCGGGCACAATACGGCGGAGCTTATGGAGGTAGGGGACGGGACTCTCAATCTCGTGTTCAGGTGGGGAAGTCCAAAAATATGGTTCTGTACGCACATGGACACTGTCCCGCCGTACATTCCGCCCACGGTTGAAAAGCTCCCGGACGGGGATGTGAAGTTCCGCGGCAGAGGAACCTGCGATGCCAAGGGACAGATTTTTTCCATGTTTGAAGCGTGCAGGGAGCTTGAACGCAGGGGAGAAACGGATTTTGCGCTGCTCCTTCTCGCCGGTGAGGAGACGGGGTCTTTCGGAGCCAAGGCCTACACCAGGGACATGCCGGGCGGAGAGTTCGTGACGGTGGGCGAACCTACGGACAACCGCATGGTTTCCGCCAGCAAAGGCACCAAGTCCTTTGCAGTGACGCTCAAAGGGCGGCCCTGCCATTCCGGATACCCGGAACGTGGAGACAGTGCGGTGGAGAAATTCTACCTCTTCATGAAAAAACTTCATGAAACATCTTTTCCTGCAGATGACAGACTTGGAGCAACTACATGGAACATCGGGAAACTTTCAAGCCCCAATCCGCAGAACATTCTCAGTCCCGAACTGAAATTCAGGCTATATTTCAGAACCACATTCGCATCCGACAAGGCGGTATGCGATTTCATGGACTCCATGAGAGCGGACGATTCCGAGATTGAGTCCTTCGGAGGAGATGCCCCGATGGAGTATTACACGCCGGACGGGATTCCCACGGAAACTGTCGCTTTCGGGAGCGATGCTCCCCAGCTTAAAAAGTTCCGTCTCCGCGCACTTTGCGGTCCCGGCTCCATTCTTGTGGCCCACACGCCCGATGAATTTGTCCTGCTGAGCGACCTGCTCCGGGCACGCGACAACTATCTCCGTATTGCCGCGGACCGAAACAAATAAGGCAGCATAAATAATAAATGTCTGTCTGTTTTTTAGGATAAGATGTTGATGGTATAGGTTGTTAACGATTAGATTTTGTGTTTAAATGTAAGCGAGACACTTTAGTCGTTAGACTTTAAATAGATGAATAACCTAGAATTTATGAATTTTTTATATTGAATATCCGAGATATGCAAAGCAATTTTATCGTAAGGTGGTTGTAAGATTACTACTTTATTATTCTTATTGAAGAAACGGATTTCATCTACATAATTAGTGTTAACAATAGTTTGTCTTGATATTCTAAAAAAAAGGTTTGGATCTAATATTTTTAATAAACTATTTAAGGATGACTCAGTTGAAAAATGAGTGCTATCTTTAAAAAATAAATCAGTGATGCCAAATTCTGTTGTGATGTAAATGATTTTTTCCGAACGTACCATTTTAAGATAGCCATCACCTCTTAAAAAAAACTTGTGCTTTGGGAATCAATCTCGTTTCTCATTTATGTATGACATTCGCAGTTAGTGTTATTTTGTATAGTTCTCTTTTGTCACTTTGGACAATCAAATACTCTGAGTATGGGCCAGAGCGTGTAGGGGCAATTTTTATTGTATATTTTTTGCGTTCTCCATTGTTGATATATATCACATGAGGATTTGTCGTTATACATTTGCAGGAAGTAGATATTCTTATGGTGCAGGCGGAATCGGATTGGTTTGTTACGTATGATTCAATTTCTTTCGTTTGTCCTTCAATGAGAGTTCCAAATGAGAGGTTTGCTACTATCACTTTCATATAATATTGTATTATGCTGGTCATTAACTGGTTTTTTTATTACAGCTAAAAGCACAATCAATGACCAACACAAGAAAATAACAGAGAGGGTAGATAGCCCTATTTTTATTAATGTTCTTTTTTTCACAGTTTGAATCTATAGACGGAAAGTTCACCGGAATTCTCATCGGAGTAGATCTGTGAATAGTAGAACGGAGGAATGTATCCGGTAATTTCCAACCCCTTGGGGACATTGTAATCTCCGATTTCCCTGCCTTTTTTGTCGTATACCTGCAGACCGTCTGTCCCCGAATGTGTTCCCTTCCGGTATGACCTGAAGCACAGGCCGGTTTCATCGATGAATTCTATTTTGGAGTAATATCCTTTGGTCTCTATATTATTCCCCATTTTATCGACATCATCGAGGCCGTTCACCCTGGCATAATCCATATCCATGTCGCTCCCCGAAAGACAGAAAACGGAAGTCCGTTTTCTGTTTCTGTCAAATTTGTAAATGAGGGAGTCCGCCTGAAATCCTATGTATATGTTTCCTTTCGAGTCAATGTCGAAGTCCACATAGTCAAAGGACACGTATTTCCTCGGATCGGATTTATATATCGGCGGAAATCCTTTTAGCTGCATGGGCAGTGCTTTTCCTGATTCCATGTCGATTACGCCGACATGATAAGCCGCTTCGAGGTAGTCATGGTCTGTAAAAAAGTACGAAAACTCGGGATTGTCACTGGTCATCCCCAGATATAGCTTCCCGTCATGCAGTCTGGCTGCCGCGTCATAAAGAGGAGAGCTGTAGGTAAGGAATTCTTCAGGATCGGTGTGCCGTCTGTCCTTGGTTATGAGGAATCTGTTCTTAAGTATCATGTCGGGTGAAAACAATTCGAAATCAAGGGAGCTGCCGAAAATGGCCAGTTCGCCCTCTCCGGACATTGCGGCGGTGATTCCTCCTCTTATCAGTGACTCGTTGTTGCTCCTTCCGTATCCCAATTTTCTTTCAAGGAGTTTTCCGTCTCCGTTGAATACGAAAAGATCGCTGAAGTATTTGTCATAGCAGTATATTCTGCCGTTTTCTGCTGTCCATGTCATTGTATCGCCGGAGCAGTGCACGGAATCAAGTCTGACCTTTTCTATTCCGGTAAGCTCGGCAGATGATGACGGCTGCTTCTGTTTCATGGTTTCGGTCCCGTCGAAGTCGTTTATGGTTTTGCGGGATGTGCATGATGTCGATGAACAGACGAATACGACTGATACAAGGGAAAATACGAGTACTTTTGTTTTTCTCATGAGTAATCTATTAGCAATTGCCGTCATAATCCCAACATCTTGTGTTTATTCCTCCTGCACATGTACTTCCTTCATGGTTTGCTCGACAAGTATGTCCCCAAAATGCTTGACAACGGCATGTGACTACAGCGCCTGATTCATTATTAGACAAAGTTTCTATACCTTCCCTCAGAATTGAATCCATGGAGTGTGTCTTTTTAACAGTCATGAAGGTTGTGGTGGATGCGATTGCCATAACAAAGGCAACGACAACTAAAATAACATATTTTTTCATAAGGTTACAGATTTGGTGTATACAAAAATAGAATTATTTACCTCAGTGTATTCTAAAAAGATAAGATAAAAATGCGAAGTATGTAGTAATCCGTTTTAATTATAGAAATAAAAACCACCTCGCATGTATCTGTTTTGCTATTTTTCATACGGAAGCAAGGTAAGTTGTAAATAGCTGCTGTCGGTATTGGAAAAAGTGATGCGGGCCGGAGCGGAAAGGGGGAGGTAAGGAAATATGAGTTATCTTTGGTGATAAAAAAACATCGATATGATAGTAATGAAGTTCGGCGGCACGTCCGTCCAAAACGAAGAAGCCATAAGAAGGGTAGTGTCCATTGTCAAAAGCCGGCTGAGCGAGCGGCCGCTTGTGGTGGTGTCCGCCCTGGCCAAGGTGACGCGGCTGCTGGTACAGATTGCTGAAGAATCGGGAAACGGAAACAAGGAGGCGGTGGAAAGAGATCTTGCGTCCTTGCGGGAAAGACATTTGAATCTGTGCGCCGCGCTGCTCGAGGGGGAACTGCTCGACAGGACTGAGAAGAAGGTCGTTTCTTTGTGCGACGGACTTTCCGGTTTCACGGAAGGTGTGCTCAGGATGGGGGAATTGTCGCCCAGAAGCCGGGCCCGCATAATATCCACGGGGGAACTTCTGTCATCCACGATAGTCTCCGCCGCCTTCAACGCTGCCGGAGTCGTATGCAACTGGATGGATGCGCGGGCGGCTGTGGTCACGGACGACGATTACATGGACGCTGCGGTCAGGCTCGAAGAGACGGAAGCCAATGTCAGGCGTATTTTCCCCGTTCTTTCACGCGGGGCGGATATGGTTCTGACCCAGGGATTCATAGCATCCACATCTGCGGGAGACCCTTCCGTGCTCGGCTTCGAGGGTTCGGACTATTCCGCCGCCATATTTGCCATGTCGCTCGGCGCCGCCGAGGTCCAGATATGGACGGATGTGGACGGAGTCAGGACATCCGATCCGAGGGCGGTGCGCAATACGGAACGCATAGAGAGGCTTTCCTACGATGAGGCTGCCGCGATGGCGGAATCAGGAGCCAGAGTGCTGCACCCTTTGACCATAGGGCCCGCCCGGATGAGGAACATCCCCATCCGCGTCCTGAATACCATGAATCCGGATTGTGAAGGCACCCTTATAACGGGCGGAAACACGGCGCCGGGGCCTAAATGCGTGGCATTCATCCCGGATATCGATTACCTGGAAATCCGCGCGAGGGAGTATGGACAGGCGGAGCGCATGGCGGAGGAGGTGCTCCCGCAGCTTCTTTCCGTTGCATCCGGGCCTTCTCTTCTGGCATCTTCCGCAGGCAGACTGTCGATGACCTTCGAGAAAGGAGGAGAAGCTCTGGCCGAGGCTGTGGAAAAATTCCGGACGGAATATGAAGTCAATCTGTACCGCGACAAGGCCCGGCTGTCCGTGGTGGGGAACGGTGTTCCCATGTGTGAAGAAGTGATCGGGGCATTGCGAGGGGCATGCCGACAGGTCCATATGGTCTGTACCGGCGCCGCGATGATGGATGTCAGCATCGTGGTGGACAGGGAGTCCCTTGTGGAAACGGCGGATAAAATTCACGGGAAATTGTTTTGATTTTTAACCATTTGTGCTAAATTGGCACTTTTGTTAAAAGAAAAACATGGTTAAAGTAGTGATCAGCGGATATGGCAAAATGGGCCATATCATAGAGAGCGTGTTGAAAGAAAGAGGGATTGCCTATGGAGGCTGGAGCGAGGACATAGCTTCTTTCGACAAAAGCATAGCCAAAGAAAGCGTATGCGTGGATTTTACCACCCCCGATGCGTTCCGGTCAAACTACAAATCCATCGCCGACAGTTTCAAGGCGGCTGTGGTGGGAACGACCGGCTGGTATGACATCAAGGAAGAAGTGTCCGATTACTTCCTCAGGCGCGGAACGCCCCTCATCTGGGGCTCTAACTTCTCCGTGGGAGTGAACGTGCTCTCCGCGGCCGTGGAACTGGTGGCAAAGTATTTTGCCAAGACCGGCGGCTACACCCCGTATATCATAGAAAAGCATCATTGCCATAAACTTGACGCTCCCAGCGGAACGGCCATCACCCTTGCGGAGGACGTAGGCAGATACATTCCCGGCAATGTGCAGATAGCCTCGGTCAGGGCAGGGGAAATTCCGGGAATCCATACGGTCAGCTTCGAAGGGGCCAACGACAGGCTTACCCTGGAGCATGAAGCCTTTTCAAGGCGGGCTTTGGCCGAAGGTGCCGTGACTGCAGCGGCCATGACGGAGGGACTGACGGGAGTTCATGAATTTAAAGAATTGTTTTTCGTAGATTGAGTAATAACTGTTCCACTATGAGACAGAAAATGTTCAAAGGTTGCGGAGTGGCTCTCGCAACGCCGTTCGCCAAGGACGGAAGCGTGGATTATGATGCATACGCCCGTATGGTGGAAAGACAGCTTCAGGGCGGAGCGGATTTCCTTGTGCCGCTTGGAACGACGGCTGAAACTCCCTGTCTTGAAGACGGGGAGAAACTGAAGATTCTCGAGATAACCAAAGAGAAGTCCGGAGGAAGAAAGATCATAGCGGGATGCGGGACCAATTCGCTTAAGAAGACGTTGGAAAACATCCGCATGTTCGAACCCCTTTCGCCCGATGCCTACCTTGTAGTCGTACCTTTCTACAACAAGCCCGGGCAGGAAGGCATGTATGAATATTTCAAGGCCGTGGCCGAGTCTACGGACAAGGCCGTGGTCCTGTACAACGTCCCCGGCAGGACAGGAGCCGACATGCTGGCCGAGACCACGCTGCGGCTCGCGGAAATACCTAACATCGTCGCCGTCAAGGAAGCTTCCGGCAAGCTCGACCAGATATATGAAATCATCAGACATGCGCCCGAAGGGTTCTCTGTACTCAGCGGCAATGATGATCAGGCATACGACATAATCAGAAACGGGGGAGACGGTCTCATAAGCGTGGCCGTGAACATCGCGCCCCGGCAGGTTTCGGACTTCGTGCATCTCATGCTCGACGGGAAATATGCCGAGGGCAAGGTCTTGGCAGACAAGCTGGAAGACCTTTTCCGCGGATGCTTCGTGGAAAGCAATCCCATTCCTGTCAAGGGCGGACTTTCTCTTCTGGGTCTGTGCGAAAACTCTCTCAGGCTGCCTCTGACTCCTGCTACGGCCGATACGCTTAAAACAATGAAGGGCATAATAAAGAATCTGGGCTTATGAGCGGAGCATCGGAAAGGTTTCAGGATGTCCTTTCGCGTCTGGAAAGCGGGGAAATCCGTGCGGCCGAAAAAAAAGACGGGGAGTGGATTGTAAACGTCAGCGTGAAGGAGACCATACTCGAAGGCTTCCGTCTCGGGACTCTTTCCGACATGAGCGAAGGCCGGTTTTCATTCTTTGACAAAGACACATATCCCGTAAAGAAATTCACGCTTGCCGACAAGGTCCGCATAGTGCCCGGAGGAAGTTCAGTCCGCAGAGGGGCTTACCTTGCCCCCTCGGTCATAGTCATGCCTCCGTCGTTCGTCAATGTGGGGGCCTATGTAGACGAGGGGACAATGATTGATTCACATGCGCTCGTCGGGTCGTGTGCCCAGATAGGAAAGAATGTGCATATAGCTGCGGCCGCCCAGATAGGGGGAGTTCTTGAACCTGCCGGAGCATTGCCGGTCATAGTGGAGGACAATGTCTTCATCGGCGGCAACTGCGGTATCTACGAAGGGGTCGTGCTGGAGAAGAACTGTGTGCTCGGCACGGGAGTGATCCTGAACAAATCCATACCCATATTCGATGCCGTAAACGACCGTTGGATAAAGGCGGACGCCAAAGGCAGGGTTACGGTACCGGAGGCTGCGGTGGTCGTTGCAGGCAGCCGTCCGCTGAAGCGGGACGCCGCGCTCAGGGCCGGTGTGCAGATATACTGTCCTGTCATAGTTAAATACAGGGACGCAGGCACTTCGGCGTCAGTATCTTTGGAGGACGCATTAAGATAGCTTATGGCAGATTATTCCCGTTTCTTTTCCGAAGACACCCGTTCCTTCATGCGTTCTCCTGTCAGGGAGATTTTCAAGAAGGTGGATCTCGGCAGCATATATTCCTTTGCAGGCGGCTATCCTTCCGCTGAAACCTTTCCCCTGAAAGACATAGAGGAGACAACCCGCATCGTGATGGAGAAATATGGAGCCAAGGCTTTTCAATACGGTGCCACTCAGGGAGTTCCCGAGTTGAGAGAGGTGATTGCAAGCCGCTATGGAGTGCCTGTGGAGAGGGTGCAGATCACCACCTCGTCGCAGCAGGGCATAGACGTGTGCACGAGAATCATGACAGATCCCGGAGACGTGATACTTACATCCGACCCTTCCTACCTTGGAGCGCTCCAGTCCTTCAAGTCGTACCGGGCCGTAATCGAAGGTGCGGACGCTAAGGGCCGTCCGTTCGGCGATGCCTACCGGGAGGCCATAGAGAGAATTGAAAGGCGGGGGGCGAGAATCAAGTTCCTGTACGTGATTCCGGACTTTCAGAATCCTTCCGGGGAGACTTTGTCCCTGGAGGAAAGGAACACTCTTGTGTCTCTTGCCCGCGAACATGATTTCCTCATAGTGGAGGACAGTCCGTACCGTGAACTCAGATACGGAGGAGAGGCTGTTCCCACCATGTATTCCATTGCCCCCGAAAGAGTCCTTCATCTTGGGTCGTTTTCAAAGATATTCGCGCCGGGTTTCCGTCTGGGTTGGATTGTCGCCGCGCCTGAGCTTCTGGACATGATCTATGTCTGCAAGCAGTCACTTGACCTTTGTCCTCCGATTTTCGACCAGTACCTCGCTGCGGAGTTCATGGGCAGCGGAAAGATAGACGCCAATCTGGAAAAAACCAGGGAACTTTACCGCTCCAAAAGGGACCTGATGCTTGACATGCTGGAGAAAACCATGCCTGAAGGCGTAGAATGGACGCATCCCGAAGGCGGACTTTTTCTGTTCCTCACACTCCCGGAGCGGTTTGACAGCGTCAAATTCTACGACAAGGCGCTTTCTGCGGGAGTCGCCTATGTGGCCGGCTCTTTTTTCTACAGCAACGGAGGCGGACGCAATACCATGAGGCTCAATTTTTCTTTCATGTCCCATGAGAAGATACGGGAAGGCATAACCCTTCTTGCCGGACTCATAAAGGAAGAATTGAAGACGGAATAGAGGAGGAAACGGGATGAAATTCTTCAAATATCACGGAGCAGGCAACGATTTTCTGCTTGCCGACAACAGAAATTCCGCAGTGGCCCTTTCGTCGGGGGACGTAAGGCGTCTTTGCGACCGTCATACGGGGTTCGGAGCTGACGGCCTTATGCTTCTGGAAAGCTGTCCGGGCTTTGATTTCCGCATGGCGTATTGGAATCCGGACGGTTCCACGGGCATGATGTGCGGAAACGGTGGCCGCTGCATAGTGGCTTTTGCCAATGATCTCGGTCTGCGGTCTTTCCGTTTTTCCGCTCCTGACGGCCCGCACGAGGGTACTGTTCTTTCCAAGGAGGGGAACGTCACCATGGTCCGTCTGAGCATGAAAGACGTTGCGGAGTGCAGGCGCATGGAAGAAGGAGGCTTCTTCCTGGACACCGGTACACGGCACTATGTCCGCTTTACCGATGATGTGGAAAAGATTGACATACGGCAGGAAGGGCCGCGGTGGAGGCATGACCCCCGTTTCTCTCCGCAGGGGACCAATGTGAACTTCGTTTCGGCGGACGGAGACGGCATAAAGATCAGGACTTTTGAAAAAGGGGTTGAAGACGAGACCCTTGCCTGCGGCACAGGAATCGTCGCCTCCGCAATCGCCTCCTATGTGTACGGGAAGGTCGGCGGTCTTTCTCCGGCCGGCGGCGTGCGAGTCAGAGTCCATGCAAGAATCGCCGAGCTTTACGTCTCATTCAGACCTCTCGGAGACGGCAGTTTCTCTTCGGTGATTCTGGAAGGTCCTGCGGAAAAGGTAGGCGAAGTGATATCGGAAATTATTTGACTCCGCCGTGCAAGTTTTCTGCGGAAAGAGCGTTTATATACAAAAACGGAAACAATGGAATCAATAATGAAGGCGTCACGTACGCTTCTTTTTGCGGCAGCGGCATTTCTCGCCGTTTCCTGCTTCAAGGACAGCAAGTATTCTTCTTCCTTCTACACCAACGACAGTTTCACCTTCAGCGATTTCCTGAAGGAAAGCCCGGACAGCGTGTCCTTTGTCGAGAACCTGACAGGCAACTCGGGGTATTACACCTACAGCGCATCTGTGCTGAACAAAACTTTTCAGGGAGGAGTAGCGCTTTCCATGAAGATGTCGCAGGACCTTTCCGCTCAGAACTCGGAGTATGTGGTTTGCGGAGAAGCTTTGGGCAAGGACAAGGAGGAAAATATCTACGCCGTGTTCCGTCAGAACCCCGATGATACGGCCATGCCGAAACATGAAATCACTTTCCGTGCAGCCGACGCCTACACTACGGTAGACCCTACGCAGTGTTTCGTGGCGAATACCAATAAGGTTCTCAATGCCATGAAGTATGGGACTGAAGGCGTATCCGGATTCAGGGAAGGTGATTATCTCGATGCTGTATTCACGTCTTATGATGGATCCGGCAGGCCTATCGGAAGCGTGAAGGTTTCGCTTGGCAAGTTCTCCGGTTCGCTTTCTTACGTTAAAGAATGGACAAAACTCGATCTTGCGGCCTTGGGCAACTTCGTCTATGTGGACATGTCCCTGGAAACTAACAGAAGCGATCTGCCTTTGGACAGTTTCTGCTTCGACAACGTCATAACGCTTATCCAGGTGGAAAGCTGACATGGCCTGCGGCGGATGCCGCAGTTCGGCACAAAAATCCCCGGAGGTCGTCAAAGTCCTTCGGGGATTATCATTTTCAGAGATT
>CAYTYL010000022.1:7600-22559 GCA_964441715.1 uncultured Muribaculaceae bacterium | reverse complement strand
TTTCGGGGAGTACGAGCTATCTCCCAGTTTGATTGGCCTTTCACTCCTACCCTCAGCTCATCCGAGCACTTTTCAACGTAAACCGGTTCGGCCCTCCAGCGCCTGTTACGGCGCCTTCAGCCTGGCCAAGGGTAGATCACTAGGTTTCGCGTCTGCTCACACCGACTCAAGCGCCCTCTTCAGACTCGCTCTCGCTCCGGCTCCGGGCCTCAAGCCCTTAACCTCGCCGGCGTGACGCAACTCGTAGGCTCATTATGCAAAAGGCACGCCGTCGCCCTCTCGGGCTCCGACCGCTTGTAAACGAACGGTTTCAGGTTCTCTTTCACTCCCCTGCTCGGGGTGCTTCCCACCTTTCCCTCACGGTACTGGTCCGCTATCGGTCTTCCGGTAGTATTTAGCCTTGCGGGATGGTCCCCGCGGATTCGGACAGGATTCCTCGTGCCCCGCCCTACTCAGGTGGACCGCCCCTGCGCTCGCCTTCCCGGTACGGGAGTTTCACCCTCTCCGCCGCGCCTTTCCAGGCGCTTCCCGTTCCGCTCGCGCATCCTTTGCGGTCTCCTACAACCCCGACCCCGCCTCGACGGCGCCGGTTTAGGCTACGTCCCTTTCGCTCGCCACTACTCAGGACATCGATTTTTCTTTCTTCTCCTGCAGGTACTAAGATGTTTCAGTTCCCTGCGTTCGCCCCATGTCGCCATGGTGCACGGCCTTCAGCCGTGCGGGTTGCCCCATTCGGAAATACACGGATCAAAGCCTGCTTGCGGCTACCCGTGTCTTTTCGCAGCTTGCTGCGTCCTTCCTCGCCTCCGGAAGCCAAGGCATCCTCCGTTCGCTCTTCTCTCCTTTCTCTCGTGAATCCCGCGCCCTTGCGGCCTCCGCTCCCGCTTCGGCCTCCGCGCTTGATTCTGAACTCGTTTTGCCTTCGTGAAACTGCAGTAATTGTTTCCGTTTCCATTTTTTTACCTGGATAACTAACTTATCACTGTTTCTGTTGTTTCTGCTTCTTTACCTCTTTGTTTCTCTTCCAGTATTGTCAATGAACTTACGTTTTGTTTCAAACGGACTGCAAAGATACAGACTTTTTTTAATTCGCCAAATATTTTTCGACTTTTTTTGTCCTAACATTATCTTCATTTCCGGAATACGTATATTCAATGCACCCGCCACGCCTCGATTTTTTCAAGCAAAAGCACCTTTTTCTTTTTACAAAACAAGCAAAGCGGGGAAGGCGGCTAAGCGAGGAATCGGGATTTATGTTTCATATTACTGATTAAAAGGCTTAATTTGGGTATCAGGACAGATCAATATCAAATTATGAAAATGGAAAACATACTCGACAGATTTCTGAGATACGTGTCGGTGGATACACAATCTTGTGAGGAAAGCGAAACCCAGCCGAGCGCAGCCAGGGAACTGGACCTGCTGCGTATGCTGAATGATGAGCTGAAAAACATGGGCATAGAATCGGACATCGATGAATACGGCTACGTAATGGCGAAGATTCCTTCGAACATCAGCAGGAAAGCACCGTCCATAGGATTCATCGCCCACGCCGACACATCTCCGGACGCATCCGGCAAGAACGTGAAACCGCAGATAATCAGGAACTATGACGGAGGAGACATACCCCTGAAAGGGGCTGAAGGGCTTAGCCTGAAACCGTCCGAATTCCCGGAACTGACCGATTACAAAGGACAGACGCTCATCACCACCGACGGTACCACACTGCTCGGTGCAGATGACAAGGCCGGCGTGGCGGAAATCATGGACGCCGCCCAGTTCATCGCGTCCCACCCGGAAT
Source organism: uncultured Muribaculaceae bacterium (assembly GCA_964441715.1). Classification (GTDB taxonomy): domain Bacteria; phylum Bacteroidota; class Bacteroidia; order Bacteroidales; family UBA932; genus Cryptobacteroides. Next base: position 20,758 of record CAYTYL010000022.1, on the reverse strand, counting down.
TCAAGCACGGGGAAATACGGATAGGTTTCACCCCCGACGAGGAAATAGGCAGAGGCGTCGTAAAGTTCGACGTTGAGAAGTTCGGTGCGGACTACGCCTACACCATGGACGGAGGCGCAATAGGAGAACTTGAGTTCGAGAATTTCAATGCAGCTTCAGCCAAAATCCACATTCAGGGAAGAAACGTCCACCCGGGCTATGCCAAAGGCAAGATGAAAAACGCGCTGAGAATAGCATGCGAGCTGAACTCACTGCTTCCTGCGCATGAATGCCCGGAGGAGACTGAAGGGTACGAAGGGTTCTACCACCTCACGGCCATTGACGGAACCGTGGAAGAAGCCGACATGTCCTACATAATAAGAGACCACGACAGGGGAAAATTCGAGGAGCGCAAGAGGCTCATGCAGAAATGTGCCGATGCCATTAATGCGAAATACGGGGCCGGCACCGTCACCGCGTCGATAAACGACCAGTACTACAACATGAAAGAGCAGATCGAGCCTCACCGCAAGATAATAGACATTGCCGTAAAGGCCATGGAGGAAGCCGGCGTGAAAGCGAAAATCCAGCCCATAAGAGGAGGCACCGACGGGGCGAACTTGAGCTTCAAAGGACTACCCTGCCCGAACATTTTCGCGGGCGGACTAAATTTTCATGGAAAAATGGAATTCGTTCCTCTGGAGTCAATGGAAAAAGCATCCCTGGTAATCCTGAACATAATCAGAGGATTCGCCGAAGACTAAGATTCTCCGTCCTCTGCAACGGACGGATTTTCCTCCGTTTCTTTGGTTTCAACCGCAGCGTCCGCAGATTTCTTTCTGCGGGCGTATTTCTTTTCATAACGCTTCCTGTACTTTTCAAGGCGCTCGGCATCCCTACGGGCCTCTTTTTCTTGGGAAAGGACGAGTTTGAGCTTCTTCTGCCTGGCCTTTTCCGCCTTTTTCTCCGCCTTGGCAGCAGCTTTGGCGGCATCGAGGCTGTCGAGCCTAGCCCAACGCTCCTCTTTCGCACGCTGTCTTTCCGCAGCTTTCTGCCGTTTAAGCGATGCCTTGCCGGCCGCCGCCGTGGAATCGGCATATTCATCTGCGACATGGATATCTGCACCTGCCTGCAAACCTGTAGAGACGGAATCCGCAGGCTCCGCCGCACCGGAATCCACCGCTGCCGCAAGACTGTCCGCCACCGCCCCCGACGCTTCCAGTGAATCCGCCGCGGCCAAACTGTCGGCACGAGCGCGGGTTTCGAGATCTTCGGCAATACCGAGATCTTCGGCAATACGGAGGGAATCCTTCCGGGCCTCACGTTCGCTTATCTCATCATAAACCCCACGGATGTAACCGGGGAAATAGATGTCCGTCTGCGTAAACCGGGCCTTCGGACGTGAAGCGTACCTGAGACGCTGCCCCTGACGCAGCTTATAGACGGTTATGTCGGACGGACCCGAGGGTTTGAGTTCCGGTTTCCAGTTGAAACCCTTGAGCTGTTTGTCCGCATCGCTCATCTGGGCCAGAGGGTAGCCGTTGTTCTTAACTTCATCGAAATAGTACACGTCATCCAAAGTCCCGTCCTTCAGCACGGCTGTCAGCAACCTGGACTGGCTTTTGTTCACGGTGGCGTAAGTACTGTCCTCCTTGATATAGAAGACGGCATCGACTCCGCCCGTGGCATCGAAACGCCTGAGTTTTCCGCCGGAATCGAAATAGGCCAGCATCTCCGTACTGCGCACCTGATCATAGCACTGCGGAGCCTCCTCCACAGTGACGAACGCATCCGACATGAGATATGCCCGCTCTATGCTTTCATCACCGAAAGACACATACATGCTGTCTGCGGCATATTGCCTGTTCCCGTCATTCCACACCAAAGGTTCTTTGTAAAGGCGCAGGAGCGAATCCAGTTCGTTGAACTTCAGTTCTCCGGCACGCATCTGAAAATCAGTCCCGTACATGCGGACATTGCCCCTGCCCTCGACAAAAGCGACCTTGGTCGTGTCGAGAGGATGGGCAAGGACGGTATCCGCCGGCGCAAGACCGGTTGGCGGCGCGAGGCTGTCCGCCGGAGCAAGGCCGGTTGGCGGCGCGAGGCTGTCCGCCGGGGCAAGGCCGGTCGCAGCCACAAGGCTGTCAGTAAGACCGAGAATGCCCGCCGGGGCAAGGCCGCCGAGGCTGTCCGCGGGAGCAAGGCCGCCGAGGCTGTCCGCCGGGGCAAGGCTGTCCGCGGCAGCCGATTCCTTTTCCCGCTGCGCGGCAGCGGCAGCCTCCCTTTTTTCCCGGGCCTGCTGCTCCGCGACATAATCCTCATCCTGGGCCAAGGCTTCTCTGGCGGCCTTCTGCGCTTCCTCATATGCAGATTTCCTGTAGGAGCTCACGGCGTCCGCCGATATGTCGGCCAGACGTGCGGAAGCATTCCTGAACTCGAGAGAATCTATCCGGTACTTCAGTATCGTCCTCATCGTAAGAGTGTCCGCACCGACGTAAACCGTATCCCTGGCAGTTCCCGTGGTGTCGGTGACTCCTACTATGGCAGGATAACGCGTCATGGTGATTTTTGAGAGGGAATCCTGATAGAAAATCCTGCCGCCGAGAGCGGACGCGGACCTCGTAGTGTCCGTGACCTGTGCGTTTCCGAGCATCTCCACATCACCGGAGCGCCTGTTGTAATAGACGGAGTCCGCCCATGCCTCCTGCTCCCCTGACATGCCGTGGACATGGTCGTGGAAAAGAAAAAGCTCCTGATTCCGGTCATACCAGCCGGCATCGGAAGAGAGCATGTAGTCGTCGCGCCAGGCATCCGTCCCATAGGAGAAGGTCGCAAGGGCCGCGTCAGACCGGTAATCCAGCTTCGTAGTCTTGACGAATATGCTGTCGGTGAACATGTTGACATTGTTCAGAAACGTGAAGGTCTTTATCTTGGAATCATAAAAGCCCTCCATGCTTTCTATTATCTGTCCGTCCTTGTCCTTCATGGCACCGCCGTCCCGAAAAAGGGCGAGGCTGTCTCTGGTGTTGTAGTCCAGATGCCTGGTCCTGAGCATGTTCCTGTCCTTGTCCTCCAACTGTACGATATTCCCCCGGAACTGGGCAAGATCCTGGGCGACAATGTAGGTCAGCCGATCGCCGGACAGGACCGTACCGTCCTGGATGATCTTCACGTTGCCTATCGCCTCTATGACATCGGTGTTCACATTCCACAGCGCGGTATCGCAGACCAGATAGGTATTGTTATGGAGGAAGCGGGCGGGGCCGGTCACCTTGCGGTAGTCAACGCCGTCCTTCTCTATCAGTTCCATGGATTTCGCGCTCAGCAGGCTGACAAGCGAATCCCTGTCTCCTTTCTTCTCCTGAGAGAAAGCCGGAAACACGGACATCAGTGCCGCTGCGCAAAAAAACAGAAACTTCAAGGGCGACATCAGCTACTCTTCTTCAGCGATTTTCGTTTTCCATGCGGCTCTGCTGAAATCGCAGTTCTTGAATATGGGATCTATGATTATGTTGGTGGATGCTATCTTCTCGTCGAGGAACTTGTCTATCTCCCCCATCGCCGCCTGACTGCGTGCTTCGTCTGACAGGAGACTGTAGTCATCTTCAAAGGTAGCCGTATGGGCGGGAATAATCTTGTCGACTTTTATAATCTTGTACACGGTGTGCCCGCTCCTTCCCTCATTGTCAAGAGACTCGAAGGAATCGGAAATCTCCCCTTCCTTCAGATCCCTTATGGCGTTATAGTCCTGAGGTTTGAGCTGATCGATTTCAAAGTAGGCCGCACCGGTGTTAGGATCGGCCATCTGTCCTCCGTTGGTTCTGGATGAAGGATCCTGAGAATAGAAACGCGCCGCCTGGGGAAACGTAAGGGAATCCGCAAGAATCTGGCTCCTGAGGCTGTCCAGAGTCTTGAAAGCCTTTTCCCTGTCGGCAGCCGTGTATTCCGGCCTCATGAGAATATGCCTGGCGTTGAACATGTCCCCTTTCTTTTCCAACACTTCTATGAGATGGAATCCGTCAGGAGTTTCCACGACCTGCGAGACGACCCCGGGCTTCAGGGCCATGGCGGCATCGGAGAATGCGGGCCAGAATATGGACTTGGAGGACATGCCGAGTTCTCCGCCCTTCCTGGCGCTCTGCGTGTCCTCGGAATAAATCCTCGCCAGAGTGGAGAATTTCTCACCGTTTATGATCCTCTCCCTTATGGCCAGAAGCTTTTCCTTTACGGCCAGGTCGGCAGCTTCCCTGTCGGGGTAGATGCAGATCTGGCTCAGCTGATATTTTATGGGGACCATGGGAAGATCCGCGGAATCGGTACGCTCCACAAGCTCCTTGACATCGTGAGGGGTAATCTCGGGAACATTCTGGGCGATCTTCTGCTGCATCTGCTGGGTAAGATTCTGATCCTCAAGCATCTTTTCCCATTCCTGTCTTAGCCTGAACAAGCTCTTTCCGAAATACTCCTCCACCTGTTCCTCCCCTCCCAGAGCCGTCTTCACCTGATCCACCCTGGCGTTGACGCTGCTGTTCACCATCTCACGGTTCACGGTGAGGGAATCTATGCGGGCCTGCATGAGGAAGAGTTTGGACTCCAGCACGCTTTCCAGAACCGAACATCTCATGCTCTCGTCGGAAGACAGTCCCTGTGTCCGCATGTACTGAAGCTCCTGCTCCAGAGAGCTGATTGTCACCATCTCATCCCCGACCACGGCTATAGTCTTGTCTATGAGCCCGGCAGGATAATTCTGCGCATTTACAGCCATCACGGCCGACAGCGCAAACGCAAATGTCATAAGGATCTTCTTCATCTCAATAAACTGTTAATTCGCCCTTCTCACGCGCTTCCGTCACCAAATCCTGTTCCAAAGAGGAAAGAAGCTTCTGCTTCCTGGCGTTTAGTATTATCTCCCTTATCCTGTCAAGGTAGAATTCTTCAGGGCCGGTCTGCCCGGCCGGGACAGTCGCGAAAATATATGCGAGGTTATGGTTGCCTTCCGCATCAAGCTTTTCCACATAGCCGTTCCTGACGGAGGAAAGCATGGTGACATAGTCGATTCCGAACTCCCTCGCCAATACGGACGCCTCTATCCACCGTCCGCCGAAATCGGTGTTCCTCAGGGTCGACATGAACAGAAGGCTGTCGGCCGAGACCATGCCGCTCTCATCGTCCACCGCCAGTTCGGTTTTTATCCTGGAGTAGTTTCTGGAATCTTTAAGAACGGTCACGAAACGCGCCTTGACGATGGGCACGCTCAATTTCAGCTGCTCCTGATGGGAATCGTAGTACTCGTCTATCTGGGAATCTGTTATGGCCGTGTCCAGACGCTGGTTTATGTAAAGCTGCTCATATTTGTATTTGAGCAGGGACCGGCGATAATCTTCCAGTTCCTTGCTTACATCCAGATCTGCCTTGCCGAGTTCACGCTCGGCCGTTTCCTGATAAAGCCGGTCGATCGCCCACTTGTCTATGTATCTTGCGGCGAGCTTCGCACTGTCTTCGGGGGAAACTCCGGCGGGAATGAAATTCTCAAGCTCCACGGAGTACAGCTTCTCTTTGCCGACCCTGGCCACGACATCTCCCTCGTGGACAAGGCCGGAAATCCTGCTGCACGAAAGCAGGGCGAAACCCAACGCTATGCAGAAAAGTATTTTTTTCAACTATCTCGAATAGTTAGGGGCTTCCTTGGTTATGGTAACGTCATGGGGATGACTCTCAAGGAAACCGGCGTTCGTAATGCGGACGAACTTCGCCGAGCGAAGCTGTTCTATATTGTGGGCTCCGCAGTATCCCATACCGGCGCGGAGACCTCCCACAAGCTGATATACAACTTCAGAAACCGTGCCTTTGTAAGGAACCTGCGCCACGATACCTTCCGGAACGAGCTTCTTTATGTCGTCCTCCATGTCCTGGAAATACCTGTCCTTGGAGCCGTGCTCCATAGCCTCAAGAGAACCCATACCTCTGTATGACTTGAATTTACGGCCGTTCAGGATGATGGTTTCACCGGGCGATTCTTCCGTACCGGCAAAAAGCGAACCGGCCATGACCGTGCTCGCGCCGGCAGCCAGGGCCTTGGTGATGTCTCCGGAATACCTGATGCCTCCGTCGGCAATCACAGGAACGCCCGTGCCTTTGAGAGCACCGGCAGCCAGCATGACCGCAGTAAGCTGCGGCATTCCCACTCCGGCTATTATTCTGGTCGTGCAGATGGAACCGGGACCTATGCCCACCTTGACGGCATCGACTCCGGCATCGGCCAGAGCCTTCGCCCCTTCCGCCGTGGCCACGTTGCCGGCCACAATCTGCACGTCTCTGTTCCTGAACGCCTCGCAGCATCCGGCTATGACTTTGAGAACGCCCTGCGAGTGGCCGTGTGCGGTATCTATCACAACCGCGTCGGCGCCCGCGTCGGCAAGCATCTCCACCCTCTTCATGGTGTCGGACTTCACTCCCACGGCGGCCGCCACAAGCAGTCTTCCCTTGGAATCCTTGGAGGCGATGGGATTGTCCTTTATCTTCATGAGGTCCTTGTAGGTTATCAGACCCTCGAGTTTCCCGTTCTCATCCACCACAGGCAGCTTCTCCACCTTGCTCTTCATCAGAATGTCGGTAGCCTGCTCAAGGGTGATGCCTTTTCTGGCGGTTATCAGGTTGCCGGAAGTCATGACGGTCGAGACAGGGAGTTTGTTGTCCACATGGAAACGGAGATCCCTGTTGGTAACTATGCCTATCAGATAGCCGCCGGCATCAGTCACCGGAATTCCGCCGATGTGATGTTTCTTCATCATGGCGAGGGCATCGCCGACCGTGGCGTCGGGACGGATGGTGACAGGATCGTAGATCATGCCGTTCTCGGCCCTTTTCACCCTTCTCACCTGTTCGCACTGCTCTTCTATGGACATATTCTTGTGGATGACGCCGATGCCGCCCGCGCGGGCCATGGCTATGGCCAGTTCAGCTTCGGTCACCGTGTCCATCGCAGCTGAGATGACAGGGGTGTGCAAGCTTATTTCACGGGTGAATTTCGTAGTCACATCAACATCTCTCGGGATAATGTCCGATGCGGCCGGTACCAACAAAACATCATCGAAGGTGAGACCTTCGAAAATTTCAGGATAATTTGACTGCTGCATTACGATAGATTTTTAACTGCAAATATAATCAGAATTACCCCTTTGTGCCAAATTATCCTTATTTTTGCAGAACGGAGGTTTCTTTCAAAGGGGCTTTCCGCCCCGCGGCGGATGCGGACGGAAGGACCGTGAATCGGAGCGGATTATGTCTTACGCAGGTTTCCCGGAGGGAAAAAGGTACAACAGTTTCACAGGATACTACAGGCGCATGTACGGCGAGCGCCTGCAGAAGCTCGTGATAGACGCCGGCTTCACCTGCCCGAACAGAGACGGCAGCGTGGGGGCGGGAGGATGCACGTACTGTGACAACGCAGCCTTCCACCCCGGATACAGCAGCCCGGACAAAAGCATAGCACTGCAGCTCGATGAAGGAATCGGATTCCACAAAGTTCGGTACAGCAGAGCGAAAAGCTACATCGCTTATTTTCAGCCATATTCCAACACCTATGCCCCTCTCGCGAGACTGAAGCAGGTTTACTGCGAAGCTCTCTCCCATCCTTCCGTGGTCGGGATAAGCATAGGCACGAGACCGGACTGCGTGGACGAGGAGAAGCTTGATTTCCTGGCGGATCTTAAAGAAGGAAGAGTCCTGAAAGGCTGGAGCCGGAGAATATGCCCGAACCCGCTCGTGACCATAGAATACGGCATAGAATCCTGCTACGACGCCACTTTACGCCACATAAACCGGGGACACGATTTCGCCTGCGCCGAGAAAGCCGTGAAAATGTCCGCCGAACGGGGACTTGACTGCGGAGCCCATTTCATAATAGGTCTTCCGGGCGAAACCAGGGAGATGCTGCTGGACGAATGCGACGCCATCAACGCACTGCCGCTGTTGTCCGTAAAGTTCCATCAGCTCCAGTTCGTAAAAGGCACCGTCATGGAAAAGGAACATGACGAACATCCGGAACTTTTCATGGATTTGCCTCTGGACGAGTATCTTGACCTTGCGGCGGAGATGCTGGAAAGGCTCAGGCCCGACCTGTATATAGAAAGGATAGCGGGAGAGATGCCTCCGCGTTTCGTAAAGAAAGAGAGCTGGGGACTGGTCAGGAACACCGAGATTCTCCGCATGCTCGATAAAAAGCTTGAAGAAAAAGGGATATGGCAAGGCGACAGATTTCAAGGCACCGGAAATCAATGAGAATGAGAAGACCTGTTTTACGCGCGGCCGCAGCCGCAGCCGCATTTTTTACTATATTCTCCGTCCACGCACAGAACCGCGCGGCGGACGAAGAACCTGACGCGATGCTGTCGATGCAGGAGCGCCTCCCGGACAAGACGGAGGCCCGGAGAAGAGGCGTCGTGGACGTGTCCGTGGCCCACCTGCGCGAAAATCCCGCCTACGAAGCGGAGATGGGCACCCAGGAGCTGCTGGGACGCGAAGTGGAGATAACTGACGAAGACGGCTACTGGCTCAGAGTCGTTACGCCCGACGGCTACAGGGCATGGACAAACAGGATGTGCATAGCCGAAATGACCGAAGCTGAAATGAGAGAATACGGAGCCGCTGACAAATATATCTGTACAGCCATGTATTCCTCGCTCATGACGGAACCTTCGGATGCCTCCGTTCCCGTATCCGACCTCGTAAGAGGCGACATCCTGCTCAAATCCGGCGGAAAAGTAAGACACGGCTATGTGATGGCCTCCACCGCCTCCGGCAAGAGCGGCTGGGTGAAGAAAAAAGACGTCACGGCTCTGGACAGATGGGAGTCCGAGACAAAGCCCGACGGAGAAAGCATAGTGAAGGAAGCCCTGCGCTACGTCGGCATTCCCTACCTGTGGGGAGGTTGTTCCGTGAAAGGCTTCGACTGCAGCGGACTCGTGAAAACGGTGTTCATGATGAACGGTATCCCGCTTCCGAGAAACGCTTCGCAGCAGGGACTTCTCGGGGAATCCGTGGACATAGGCCCTCTGGTTGAAAACGGGGACTGTTCCGCACTGGAGAAAGGCGATCTGCTGTTCTTCGGAAACAGGGAAAGCGGCCGGATTACCCACGTAGGAATCTACATAGGGGATTCCCGGATGATCCATTCATCGCAGCTGACAAGAATCAACTCGCTGCGCCGTTCTGACCCCGATGCTTACGAAAACATGGACCGTCTGCTGTCCGCAAGAAGGGTCTTGGGGCAAAAAGATTGAAAATAAATTTTGATTCTTGCGGAAAACCCCTACCTTTAAAAAACACAAAACTTTTGACCGATTATGACTCTCAGAGATTTTAAAAAAGATGTCGATTACGTTATAGGTGAGTTCGTAGATGACTGTACCGTATTTCTCGCCATAAATCCGAACAAAGCTACCGACGAGGTGGCGACTATAATAGAAGAAGCCGTCGCACTGTACAATTCAATAAAAGACAAGGCGAACGCCTCTGTCGAGGGACGCAAGGCCGCCTATTACACAGGCCTGCGCAAAGAGATGTGCGAAAAGATCGACAGCCTTTACGAAAAGCTCAGCTCCATAGTAAGTTCCAGCAAAAAATAAGGTAACATTGCCGAAAAAAAAGCACCCCGCCTACTTTTCGGCGAGGTGTTTTTCCCATGCCCATGCAGAGGCGAGAGTGTCCTCAAGACTCCGCTGAGCCTTCCACCCGAGCTTTCTGTTGGCCAGAGAAGGATCGGCCCAGATGGCCGTGACGTCTCCGGCTCTTCTCGGAGCAAATCTGTAGTTGAGCTTCAGGTTGTTGGCCTTCTCGAACGCATGGACAAGCTCAAGGACCGACACGGGCCTGCCGGTGCCTATGTTGAAGATTTCGTAGTCCTTTTCCATCTTGCCGTCCAGCATCCTGCTTACAGCGCTCACATGAGCCTTGGCAAGATCGACTATGTCGATGTAGTCCCTCTGGCATGTTCCGTCCGGTGTAGGATAGTCATCGCCGAAAATGCTCAGACACTCTCTCTTGCCTATGGCGGTCTGCGTTATGTAAGGGACAAGATTGTTGGGGACGCCTCTCGGAAGTTCGCCTATGAGAGCGGAAGGATGCGCTCCTATGGGGTTGAAATACCGCAGAGCTATTCCCCTGATGCCGTCGTAAGCCTTTACGGAATCCCTCAGGATGTCTTCGCAGATCTGCTTGGTGTTTCCGTAGGGCGACGTAGCGGGCTGACGGGGAGACTCCTCCGTCACGGGAAGTTTATCGGGTTCTCCGTAGACCGTGGCCGAAGATGAGAACAGCACGTTGCAGCCGCCATGGTCCTTCGCCGCTTCAAGCACGTTTATGAAGCTGGCAAGATTGTTTCTGTAATATTTCAGAGGCTCGGCCACCGACTCTCCCACGGCCTTGAACGCCGCAAAATGTATGACGGCGTCGATATCGAATTTAGAGAACAGATCCTCCACGGCTTCCCTGTCGCAGAAACTCATCTTGACAAAAGGAAGATCCTCATGTCCGGTAATCTTCTTGACCCCTTGAAAACAGGTGAGGTCGCAGTTGGACATGTCATCCGCGACCACGACATCGTAACCGGCTTCCACAAGTTCCACGGTAACATGGCTGCCGATGAATCCTGCGCCTCCGGATACCAAAACACATTTAGCCATCGCTCATTATTTGATTGGTACAGGCAGCCCCGTCGGGACCGCCCGTCAGTTTTAATAATTAATATGCGAAGTTAGCATATTTCCTTATAAAAATCCGGAGAGAGACTCAAAAAATGAACTTCACCTGCCGCATGCTTCTTCTGCGAGCATCCCGACAATGATGCCCAGCTGCCTTGTTATTTCCGCGGACGAAAGAGTGAAATTGTTGAACATCAGCGAGAAGGCCACCGCCTCTGATTTTTTTCCTTCGGGGAGGACATAACCGGACCAGCATCGGACTCCGTCCATGGAGCCTGTCTTGTAAAAGATAACGGCAGGGGCGGCACCTCCGGCGTTTTTAGCTGACGGATGGGGCAGAGATGCGATGAACGAGTCCGCCGAGGGAGATGACAGCATGGCTCGCAGAAAACCGCAGACGAAACCGGCGGAAACCAGATTCTTTCTGGACAGTCCGCTTCCGTCTACAGGAGAAAAAGCCGACGGGTCAAGTCCCATTTCTCTCACGGCCGCCGTCTCGGCTTCCGAAGACGCTCCGTACGAGGCGGAACCCGTTCTGGTTTTGCCCAGCATCCTGAAAATGGCCTCTGCGTAGAAGTTGTCGCTTCTGTGGTTTGTTATGCGGGCAATCTGAGAAAGTTCAGGAGAGGAGGTTTCCCCTATGATTTCCATCCCTGAGCGTCCGGCGGCCGCACGCTTTGCCTCTCCGCCGGGCTCCGTTCTCACGAAACCCTGACTGTCCACGTACGCGGCCTTCCCTTCAACGGCCATACCGCTGCCGACGAGATTGTTCCGGAACATCCACGCACAGCTGTATGCCCCGAATTTGTTGGAGCAACGTATCTTCTTGGTCCTGATGTCCTTTCCGAGAGTGCCTCTCATCTCTCCCGTCGGTGCGTCGCCCGTCGTGTAAAGATAGAGCCGGTCTCCCGTTCCGGCTCTGCCGACCGTACAGTTCCATGTATATCTCATCCACGGAAGCCGGGGATAGGACGGGGCTATTTTCAGGGCTGCTCCGACTTCCGGGGAGGTTTCGGCCGTGAAATCGACTTCGTTCCTGAAATAGCACAGAGCGTCGGAACCCGTGCCGTAATAGGTGCCGATGTCTTCGTACAGCCATGAGCCTTCCTCCGGCTGCCCGTCGAAGAATCTGCCGTCCCCTATGATGTCTCCTTCTATTTTCCTGATCCCCTTCCGGGCCAGCATCGCACGCCAGCGGCCGTACAGCTCGCCTTCCGGCACAGCTCCCGGGTCTCCGGAGAAGAGAGTCGGATCTCCGCCTCCCACTATGTAAAGATCGCCTTTCAGCACCCCGTCCGCTATGTCTCCGACTATGGCCAGCTCCGTTCTGAAACGGAAGGAGCTCCCGAGTTCATGCAGGGCCGTTCCTGTCGTGACAAGCTTCAGGTTGGAGGCAGGCACGAGCATTTTCCCGTCTCCGTGTCTGACGACGGGCCTGCCGTCCGCATGTTCCGCACATATCCCGGCTACAATGGAAGAAAAATGCTCCGTGGCCATGAGCGAATCCACATAGCGCTGAACTTTGGAGCCCTCGCCGCCGCGGACGGAAAGAGACAGCAAAGCCAGGAGAAGGGCCACAAGGACGCGACGTATCATTTGAAAATCTTTCTTACAAGCTCCGGAATATCAGCTACTTTCACAATCTCGATACCTTCCGGGGCAGGCAGTCCCGCCGGGGAATACCCGGATATGCAGATTTTTCTGAAACCGAGTCTTGCCGCCTCGGTGATCCTCCTGTCCGTCTGTCCTACGGGACGGATTTCTCCGCTGAGCCCTACTTCCCCGGCGAAACAGATGTCCGCGGGAAGGGCGAAATCGAAGTTGGAGGACAGGATGGCACACACCACGGCCATGTCACATGAGGGTTCGGTGACCCTGAGGCCGCCGGCCATGTTCAGAAACACGTCCTTCATGTTCAGTTTAAAACCGGCTCGTTTTTCGAGGACCGCCAGCAGCATGTTCAGCCTTCTGACATCGAAACCCGTGGAACTTCTCTGCGCCGTGCCGTAAGCGGCCGTGCTCACCAAAGCCTGCACTTCGAAGAGGAAGGGGCGCAGTCCGTCCAGTATCACCGCCACGGCGATGCCGCTGAGTCCTTGTTCGTGCACGGGCATGAGCATCTCCGAAGGGTTGGTGACTTCCCTCAGGCCGCGGCCCGTCATTTCGAATACGGCGAGCTCGGAGGTGGAGCCGAAGCGGTTCTTTATTCCGCGCAAGATCCGGTACGAGCCTTTACCGTCGCCCTCGAACTGCAGGACGACATCCACTATGTGCTCCAGTATCTTGGGCCCTGCTATGTAGCCGTCCTTGGTGATATGACCTATCAGTATGACCGATATGCCCGTGGACTTGGCAAAATGGAGAAGCATGGAGGTCACTTCCTTAATCTGCGACACGGAGCCCGCGGAGGATTCCACGTTGGAGGAATACATGGTCTGCACGGAATCGACGATCATAAGATCCGGCCTGATTTCCCCTG
>CAYTYL010000022.1:0-7590 GCA_964441715.1 uncultured Muribaculaceae bacterium | reverse complement strand
CAATGAGGGTTTCACTGTAGATTATGCAGTCCGCCCCGGCTCCGCCCAGCCTGTCGGCCCTCATCTTTACCTGCCGCGGACTTTCCTCACCGGAGACATAAAGGGTCTTCAGCCCGCTGCACAGCGGTATCTGGAGGGATAGCGTGGACTTGCCGATGCCCGGTTCGCCTCCGATGAGGACAAGCGAGCCTTTCACGAGACCGCCGCCGAGGAGCCTGTCAAGCTCGGGGATGCCGAGTGAAAGACGGTCTTCCTGGGCCGACCCTATCTCGCTGAGCGGCTGAGGTCTGCTGCTTCCGGAAGCGGCTGAGGCCGCCTGCGGACGCTTCTGTTTCCCTGTCGCCACGGTCTTTTCCACCATGGTGTTCCATTCCCCGCAATAGGGGCATCTGCCCATCCACTTAGGGCTTTCGTTCCCGCATGAGGTGCAGAACCACACCGTTTTTTCTTTCACCGCCATATTCCTGTTTCTTTACACGGATCTTCTCCGCTTTGCACGGATCCCATCCGCCGTTCGGAAGATAAATATACACAAGTTTTCGGATTGCACGGCAAGGCGGCCGCATTACAGGAGAATTCCCCTGCACACTCCAAGCCGCAACGCAAAAAAAAGAGGATGGCATCATCTGATGTCACCCTCCCCAAGCTATACGGATTCACAGGCCGGAGGCCCGCGAAAGATTGTCAATTTTTACTTTGTCAGGCTCTTTACAGCGTCTGCTGCGTCTTTGGCGGCCGAAGCGGCCTCCTTGACATTCTTTACATCATCCTTGACGGTCTGGGAAGCGTCCTTGACAGCGTCGGCGGCATCCTTGACTTCCTGATGAGCTGCATCTGAAGAATCGGCTGCCTCTACAACCTCTGTAGCAGGAGCTTCTACAGCCTCTGTTCCGGCAGCCTCAGTTGACTCGGCCTTTTTTCCGGAGTTATTGCACGCAACTGCTGCAAATACCATTGCAACTGTTGCCATAGACATGAAAACCTTTTTCATAAGTCTTTGTATTTACTTGAATTAACTATTTTCGTAATTCATTTCTCAAATCGAGGCGCAAATTTAGTTCTATTTTTAAAAAAGACAATAAAATTTTTTATTTTTTTCATCCCGTAAATCACGACCTCGGAAGACGGAAAATTTCCATGTCTTTTATGCTTTTGTCTTCTATCCTGAATCTCAGCGCAGTCCGCTCGACCTGCCACCCCTGCAGGCCGGCAGCTCCGGGGTTAAGGGTGAGCATGTCATATTCCTTGTCATAGATGATTCTGAGTATATGCGAATGGCCGCATACAAATATGTCAGGCCTGTGCCTGTCTATCATGGCACGGACATTTAAGGGATAATGGCCGGGATATCCCCCTATGTGGGTCATGAGAACCTTCATGCCCTCACAGTTGAAAAGCTGCGTGACGGGACACTCGAAGCGTATCTCCTGAGCGTCGCAATTGCCGCATACGCCAATCAGCGGTTTGAATGCGGAAATCCTGTGCACAAAGTCGATTCCTCCGCCGAAGTCTCCGGCATGCCATATTTCATCTACCGGAGAGAGAAATTCCCTGAATTCGTCGCTGAAAACACCGTGGGTATCAGATATGACTCCTATATACATGGCTACAGATATTTGAAATATACCGCCGCGGCAGCAGTCACCGCAGCCGTTTCGGTACGCAGCCTGGAAGGGCCGAGCGAAACCGGACGGTATCCCTGTCCGAAAGCCAGTGACACTTCGGAAGGTGAGAAGTCCCCTTCAGGGCCTATCATGACAACGAAACTGTTCCCTCCGTACAGGGAAAGAGCCTCCCGGACGGAAACCCTCGGGAGTCCGTCATCATAGCAGCAAGCTATGAGACGCAGCGCATCCGGACGCTGTTCCCGCAGGAAATCGCTGACGGACAAAGGCTCCCTTATGACGGGCACAGCCGCCTTGAGGGATTGCTTGGCTGCGGAAAGAGCGATTTTGCGGGCGCGTTCCGTCTTGTAGATTTTTCTTTCGGAGCGATCGCCTATCACGGGAACTATCTCATCCACACCGAGTTCGGTAGCCTTCTCCACGAACCATTCGTAGCGGTCGTTGTTTTTGGTGGGACATACCGCAAGCGTGACCCTATAGGGATGCGAACCCCAGCCGGCATGAGTCTCCCGTATCTCGGCTTCCGCCGCCTTGGGAGAATCCGATGTCAGAACGCAGACGTACATGGTGCCGAGTCCGTCAATGACATTTATGCAGTCCCCCTTCCTGTGCCTGAGGACTTTCACGGCATGGGCGGATTCTTCGGCGTCCAGACGGCACACCCCGCCGCCGACTTCACGTGAGTAGAAAAGCTCCGTCATTTCCTTATTATCCGGATTTCTCCGTCAACTTCCACCTTGATTATCTGCGAGGCGCTGCCCGTGGGGTCTTTCACGACCTTCGCGTCCACGACGTAATCCACTCCCCGGACTATTTCCGGATCCACATCCTTGAACACGGCAGGGGTTTTCTCCCCTGAAATGTTGGCCGAGGTGGAGACGATGGGACAGCCGAGTTTGTAGCATACATTGCGGCAGAATTCCGAC
Organism: uncultured Muribaculaceae bacterium; assembly: GCA_964441715.1. Taxonomy (GTDB): domain Bacteria; phylum Bacteroidota; class Bacteroidia; order Bacteroidales; family UBA932; genus Cryptobacteroides. Next base: position 5,039 of record CAYTYL010000022.1, on the reverse strand, counting down.
ATGGGAATCCTTATGCCCACGCTGCCGTCCGCAGCGACCGTGTTGTACGCCAGAAAATGCTTGTCACGGACCGGCATTTCCCCTTCGGAAGGAGACTTGCCGGCATAAGCGCCGGGATAAATAACCGTCATGGGCCTGTCATTGACTTCAACCAGCTGGACGGCGACGGGAGGAATTTCCTTCACGTATCTCGCAACCATGTCCAGACTGTCGGCCAGCAACACGAGAGACTTGCTGTCCGAACGCTTCTTGAGTTCATAGATACGGGCCACGGCCGCAGGGTCAGTGGCATCGCAGCCCAGTCCCCACACCGTATCGGTGGGGTACAATATCAGTCCGCCGGAGCGGAGCGTCTTCACGGTTTCGGCCAGTATCTCATCCGCTGTTTTGTTCATAATAATGTGTTTTTCATTGTTTAATCTTAGCCAACAGGGGGTAATGGTCGGAGTACGGCCTCTGAAGGATTCTGTGGCTCACGGCGGTGAACTGCTCAGGATAAAGGATGTAGTCTATCCTGAACAAAGGACGGAAAGCGGAATAGGTGGCCCCCATGCCGCTCCCGGCTTCACAGAAACTGTCCTTGCGCCCCTTGGAGAGACGTTGGTAGGTGTAGGAAACAGGGCCGTCGTTGAAATCTCCGACGACCACAGCCTTCACCGGGCTGCTCTCTATGTTCTCCATGACCAGATCCACCTGTTCGGGCCTGAGCCTTATGGATTTGCGCATCTTGTCTTCGGTATAGCGTACGGCCTCCCTGTAGTCGCCCCGTATCTTTTCAGCCAGATAAGGCAGGGAGAGACTGTAGCTCTGGAAATGGCAATTGTAGATACGGAGCATGGTTCCGTCGATGTCCACATCGCACGAAATGGCCAGATTGGAGCTGTCCTCGAAATCGAGCTTGGACTTGGAAACTATCGGATAGCGGCTCAGCGTCACGTTGCCGTAGCATCCGTCGGAGTATGGATAGACATAATACTCTATCTCGTAGCCTTTGAATTTCCTTGCCAGATAAGACCCGACTTTGCGCACGTCCTTAAGGTAGAATTCCTGCAGGCATATTATGTCGGGATCCAGTTTCTTCAAAAGCGTGAACACCGAGTCGGCACAGGCTCCGCGATCCTTTATGCCGGAAGCGTCCGAAGCGGAAGCGAATCTGCCCACATTGTAGCTCAGAACGCTTACTCCTTCACTTTCATTCTCCTCTTCCTTTCCGCCGAACTGCACGATCCGTCCCAGAAGAAGCATGGAAGGCAGCAGGGCACAAAATGGTATCATCGCAGCTTTGGATCTTCTGAAAAGCGCCCAGACGAGCAGCAGCAGGTTCAGCAGCGCTATCGGAGCGAACAGCAGTCCGAAAACCGCCATGAACCAGGCATTGGCCGGGTTGACGAATATGGAAAGGTATGACAATGCGAGAAGAAACGCGGCGGCAAGCATCAATGCCCTTGACGTGACACCGAAAAAGACCGTTCCCCTCCTTTTTGGTTTCATTTTTCTGATTCTCCCGGAATTATAGCCATCTGTCCCGCTCATAATAACGGCCGGTCTTTCTCCACCATGCGAGCAGCATCCAGCCGAACAAAGCCCCTCCAAGATGCGCGAAATGGGCGACTCCGGCCTGGAGATTGTTCACTCCAAGGAACAGTTCTATGCCCACATATATGAGCACGAACCATTTTGCGCTCAGGGTTATGGGCGGAAACCACAGGGTAAGCTGCGCGCCGGGGTTGAGCATGGCGAACGCCGTCAGAAGTCCGAAAATGGCCCCGGACGCTCCGAGCGTGGGGGTACGCAGAAGACTGTAATACGATGCCATGCCTCCCGCATCAGCCGTGGCCATAAAATACTGAGCCTGAAGGTATTCCACACCCGTATGGAGCGCGGCCGCACCAAGTCCCGTGACGAAGTAGAATGTCAGGAACTTTTTCCATCCGAGCGAGTTCTCCACTATGCTTCCGAACATCACGAGCGCATACATGTTGAAGAATATATGCCAGAACCCTCCGTGCATGAACATGTGCGTGACGATCTGCCAGGAGTGGAAGAATCGCGACGCGGGATAGAACATGGCGAACGTCCCCACCATGAAGTTTTCATTCAGCAGGGTGAAGAGGAACATTATCACGTTTATGATGAGAAGGTTTTTCGTAACCTTGGGCATGTCGCGGAAAAATCCGCCGCCATAGCTTCCGTAGTATGCCATCAGAATTTCTTTTCTATTTCGTCCAGACTTAGGTTGACCGATATTTTCTTCCCTTCCGGGGAAGATACGGGATTGTCACATTTGTTCAAATTGTCCAGCAGGCTCTGCGCTTCCCGGACGGAGACGAGAGTACGGCCTGCAGATGCGCCCACTCTCGCGAACTTGCCGGCGAGAGCCGACTCCATAACTTCCGGCAGCATGGACTTTTCCTCGTTGAGGATCAGCAGCACGTCCGCCATCAGGGCCTCGACTTTGGCAGGGTCGCAGGAGAAACCCTCGGGGACTCCGTTCACCACTATGGTGTCCGTTCCGAAAGGCGAGATGTCGAATCCGAGCGACTCCAGCAGCTGTCTGTGCTCGTCGAAAACGAGCCGGTTGTCCGCACCTACGGCAACCTGCACGGGAAAAAGGGAGGTCTGGGAAACATGGCCGTTCGAAGTGATGGAACGGAGAAAACGCTCATACAGAATCCTTTCCCTTGCACGGAAGACATTCACTATCGCCATGCCCTTTTCCCTTTTCACGACAATATACCGTCCGTCCATGATGAACATCGGGGAAGTGTCGGCCGCGCCTTCATCGAAGAGCTTGCTGTAGTCCTCCTTCCTGCGCTGATACATGGAAGGCTGATACGTCGATGAAGGATATGGGGCACCGCCCGTGCCGTCCCCGGCGGATGAGCCGTCCCCCGCAGTCTCCTGTTCAAAGGGATTGTAGTAGGGGTCGCCTCCCATGGAAGGAGGAACTATCTCGGGATGGAAATGCTCGAAAGTCTTGCCGATGACAGGCATCTCCGGAGCTCCCTCCGTGTCGAAATCTATCGAAGAACCGAAGGAGTTACGGCCCAGGGACTCACGCACACATGCGTAGATTACCTGAAAAATGACGGAATCGTCCTCGAATTTGATCTCGGTCTTGGAAGGATGGATGTTCACGTCCACGTTGCCGGGATCCGTCGAAAGGAAGATGAAATAGGAAGGCACGGCTCCATCGGCCAGCAGGCCCTCGTAGGCCTTCATGACCGCCTTGTGGAAATATGCGCTGCGGAAATAGCGCCCGTTCACGAAAAAGAACTGGTTTCCCGCCGTTTTCCTCGCCAGATCGGGACGGCAGATATATCCCGCCACATCCACAGCCGAGGTCTCGGCCTTTATGTCCACGACCGCATCGACGGCATTGGTGCCGAGCAGGTCCTGTATCCTGTACTTGACCGATTTCGCGCTGCGGAGAGTGAAAACCGTCTTGTCATTGTGCATCAGGCTGAAAGCTATGCCGGGACGGGTCAATGCCACCCTCGTGAATTCTTCTACTATATGCTTGAATTCGATGTTGTCGGATTTGAGGAATTTTCTTCTGGCCGGGACATTGTAGAAAAGGTTCCGCACCGCAAAGTTCGATCCCGCGGGGCAGGATACAGCCTCGGTGGAAACGTGCTTCGAGTCCGCGAATTCCACTTTGCAGCCTGTTTCATCTGTCTTTCTGCGGGTCTTCAGAGTCACCTCCGCCACTGCCGCGATGGACGCAAGCGCCTCGCCCCTGAATCCGAATGTGACTATGCGCTGAAGGTCTTCGGCCGACGCAAGCTTGGACGTGGCATGGCGCTCGAAACAGAGCACCGCTTCGTCGGGAGACATGCCGCAGCCGTTGTCGATTACCTGTATCAGTGTCCGGCCGGCATCTCTGATGACCACATCCACCTTGTCCGCACCGGCGTCAACGGCGTTCTCCATGAGCTCCTTCACGACGGAAGCGGGCCGCTGAACCACTTCACCGGCCGCTATCATGTTAGCTACATTGCCCGGAAGAATGCGTATTTCCATCAGAGCAGAGTGTAGAATTTCGCTATCATGAAGAGGACACCTCCGACAAGGATGAGTCCGATCAGACCTATGATGGACTGAGCCTTGTTCGCACCGCGCCGCTTGGCGTAATTGCCGCCGCGGAACGCTCCGTGAAGATAAGCTCCCGGAGAATAGGACTTTTTCCCTTTCTCATCCTTTGCTTCATCGGAGCCGTCAACCCGGCCGAACATCTGACGACGCTTCTCTTTCTCCTCGTCAAAATATATGGGCCTGTAGTTGAAAACTCTATGTTCCTGATCTCCGAACCAACCGAATTTAGGCATATTTATGTTTTTAGTCAATTAACAAATTTAAGAAGTTTTTCCTTACTTTTGCAGAAACGGTGCCTTAATTATGAATATGTCAGATTGTCCGATCAGAGTCGGAAACGGCTACGATGTCCACGCCATTGCGGAAGGCCTTCCCATGTGGCTGGGAGGAGTGAAGATTGATTCTCCATGCGGCTTCGTGGCGCATTCCGACGGAGATGTCGCGATTCACGCCCTGTGCGACGCCGTCCTCGGCGCCCTGGCGCTTGGTGACATCGGGCGGCATTTCCCTGACAGCTCGGACGAGTGGAAAGGCGCCGACAGCAAGATTCTTCTGAGGAAATGCCTCTCGATGGCGGAAGAGCTCGGATGGAGCGTCGGCAATGCGGACGTGACGATCGCCCTGCAGAAGCCGAAGATCGGCGCTTATGTTCCGCTGATGCGCAAGACCCTGTCGGAGGTCATGTCCGTTCCGGAGGACCGCGTCTCCGTAAAGGCGACCACCACGGAGAAGCTGGGCTTCGTCGGCCGCTGCGAAGGCTGCGAAGTGTGGGCCACCGTTCTGCTGTACAGAAAAGGAGATTGAACGGTTTTGTGACAAAAAATCGGCAAAAACTTTGTAATTCGGCAAAACTGTTGTAGATTTGCAGTCCGCATTGAAAGATACGGCACATTGAGATATGGTGTAATGGTAGCACTACAGATTCTGGCTCTGTCAGTGAGGGT
>CAYTYL010000021.1:8934-22923 GCA_964441715.1 uncultured Muribaculaceae bacterium | reverse complement strand
GCGGTGAGCAATCTTCTCAAGTTCATGGCCCTGCGTCTGGACATGCAGGGGATTACCTACCGGCTTTTCCAGGATGCGATGACAGGTGTTTTCCCTGTGGTGAGAACCTGGCTGTTCCTTTATATACCTCTTCTGACCATGGGCCTTGTCAGTTCCGAGAAGACATCGGGAACGGACAAGCTGCTGCTTTCCTCTCCGGTCCGGTCGAAGGACATGGTTCTGGGCAAATACCTGGCCGTACTCGTCTTCGTGCTTGTCATGTTCTGTCCGCTGTTTCTGCAGACCGCTTTCGCCTGTGTGACGGTAAAGAACATCGACGCGGGGGCTGTCTTCGCCGGTTTCGTCGGACTGTACCTGCTTGCGGCCGCCTATGCGGCCATAGGCCTGTTCATGTCGTCGCTTACGAGGTATCCGATCATAGCCGCCGTGGGTACTGCGGCCGCGCTGTTCGTCCTTAACTTCTCCACGAGGGTCGGGCAGGAGATTCCTGTGGTGAGGGATGTGACCTATTGGCTCGGCATATCGGGACGTGCCGACAATTTCATCGCCGGAATGATCTCTTCCGAGGACACGGTATATTTCCTCGCGATTTCCGCCATGTTCCTGGCGTTCACAGCCATAAGGATAGACGGAGATATGCGCAGGAGAAGTTTCTCCCGGTCTTTCCTGAGGTACGGGGGAGTGTTCGCCGCATTGTGCGCCGTCGCTTTCGTCAGCTCCCGTCCCGTCCTCAAGAAATATGCGGACATGACGCAGATGCGCTACTGCACGCTTACTCCCGCGAGCCAGGAGATAATGAAGAAAATCAAGGGCCCGATTACTGTCACGACCTACGACAACCTCCTCTCCGCCGACATGTACACGGCGCTGCCGTCCAACTATAAGACCGATGTGGCGCGTTTTGAACGCTATGTCAGATTCCGTCCGGACATGAAGATGAAGTATGTCTACTATTACAAGGACAGCCCGGACTACGTGCTGGATTCAAAGCGTTTCCGGGGATTGGACGAAGACGGACGGGCAAAGGCCATGGCGCAGGCTTACCATTTGAAGCTCAAGAAGTTCCTTACGCCTTCGCAAATCGCCTCCATGATAGACCTGAGCGGTGAGAATTACGATTTCGTGCGCATAATAGAGGACGGAGAGGGCAATACGGCCCGTCTGAGGCTGTATGACGACATGGAGAAGCATCCGGGCGAAGGAGAGATTTCCGCTGCCATGAAACGCCTTGTGACTCCCGCCCCTAAGGTGGCCATGCTTTCAGGAAACGGGGAGCGGGCTTCCGGGGACATGGATGACGAGGGATATTTCTCATTCGCACGTTCCCGCACCTTCCGCTATGCTCTCATGAATCAGGGCTTTGATGTGTATGACTATGTTTATTCCGGCGGGGAGATTGCCGACAGCGTGGACATTCTGCTTGTCGCCGACCCGAAGGCTCCGTATTCCTCGGAGGAGATTGCGGCTCTGCGCAGCTACGTTGACAGGGGCGGCAACCTCATGATAGCCGGAAGGCCTTCTTCCAGAGAATACCTTGTACCGGTGCTTGAGGCTGCCGGTGTGGCGTACATGCCGGGCATCGTGGTGCAGGAGGGCAAGGGCTATGCTCCGGACCTGATTGCCGGCGACATAACTCGGGAAGCTTTGGAAACGAGCCGTGAATACAGGAACTACAGGGCCAGGAAATATCACATCGCAGGCTCCGGAGTCATGGCGATAGATCTTTCAAATGCCCGCGCCAAAGGGTTCAAAACCTATGACATAGTGGTTACGGACACTCTTGCGTCCGATACCACTCGGGTATGGCTGGAAACTTCGGCCATGGCATCCGCCGATGAGGAACCTGTGTTCGACGGGGCGGACATGCTGCTGGACAAGGCTCCGCTCGTGGCCGGTCTCGAACGGGAGACGGCGGCCGGTAAGCAGAGGATAACGGTGCTCGGGAATGCCGACTATATCGCCAACGGAGAACTGCTGTCCCAGCATGCCGGTGTGTCGTCGGCCAATTATGCCGTTGTCATGGAGTCTTTCCGCTGGCTTTCGGACGGGGAATTTCCGCTCGACGTGAGCCGTCCGGCCGGACCGGACAACGGTCTGAAACATTTGGGAAGGCATGACGGCCCCAAGATAGGCTGGGCGTTCTGCTGCATAATACCGTTGATAATCGCCCTCATGGGGCTTGCCATTCTTGCAAGGAGGAGAAGCCGATGAAATTCGATACGGACAATCAGACACTTTCGGACCTGAATCTGACGGGGAAGTTCAAAAAAGCTTCCGTCTTCAGCGTCTTTGACAACGTGCGTACTGCGGAGGGAGAAAGGCTGCTGGAGAAGCTTTTCTCGGAACCGCTCACATCCGCTGCGGACATGAACCGGCGCTCCGCCGCCTTCCGCTCCTTTTCGGAGAACGGGCTCGTGTTTCCGTTCGATGCGGAAGAAACGGACAGAGCGAATTCCCATGCCGGGACTTTCGCCGCGGCGTCCATAATCTCCATGAAAGTGAAGGAGATTTTTTCGGGAAAGAAGGAATACAGCTCGGCCCTGGAAGGTTTCACGGCGCTGCTGGGGGTCCTTCTGAAGCTGGACGCTTTTCTCAAATCAGCTCCGGCCGGACTGGAATTCACCGATGAGGCCAGGAAAAGGTTTTCTCCGCTGCTGTCGGCCGAGATCATCGGCAGCGCCCGCGGCATTTCGGGCAGGAGTCCCGAGGCCATAGGCATGACGGAGTTCCTTTCCGGAGAAAAGGAGCTGAGAAAGCACAGGGAGCTCATCTCCGAGCTTTTCGACTTCATATGGAAGCTTGACGTGCTCATTTCAGTGGGAAACACCGCAAGGGAACGCGGATTCTGCTATGCGGAAGCGACGGAGGGAGAGAATGAGTTCATAGACATAAGGGCCGTTCGCCATCCTTCTCTGAAAAAACCCGTGCCGAACGATTTCAGAGTGGATTCTGAACACAATCTGTTTTTCCTTACGGGTGTAAACATGGCCGGAAAATCCACATTCATGAAGGCGGTATCCATTGCCGTGTATCTGGCTCATGCCGGATTTCCGGTGCCGGCGGATTCCATGACCTTCACCCCTCTCGACGGCATGTTCACTTCCGTCAATCTTTCGGACAACCTGTCGCTGGGGTACAGCCATTTCTATGCGGAGGTCATGAGGGTCAAGAATATTGCTCTGAAAGTTTCGGCAGGAGAACGGCTCTTCATAGTGTTTGACGAGCTGTTCAAGGGTACCAATGTCAAAGATGCCTACGAGGCGACGCTCGCCGTCACCGAGGCTTTCGCCGCGCACAGGCACTGCCTGTTCATGATATCCACTCATATAACGGAAGTCGGGCAGGCTTTGGCGGAAAAAGCGGAAAAAGCCGTTTTCCGCTGTCTCAACTCCTCTCTGGAAAACGGCCGTCCTGTCTATACCTACACTCTGGAGGACGGCATATCTGCGGAAAGACGGGGAATGGATATAATAAGGGCTGAACATATATTGGAGGCGATTGCCGGGAAGGAGGACGCTGAATGAGTTTTATTGTTGACAACCAGACACTTTCGGATCTGGCGATTTTTGGAAAGGGCAGGTCTTCGCGGTCGGTTTCCGCCCTGTTCGGCGATACCCGCACAAGCGGAGGTGCCGCCATGCTGGAAAGGATGTTCCGGGAACCTCTCTCGGACATGAAGCTGATAAAGGAAAGGCAGGAGGCCGTACGTTATTTCCTTTCGGGAGGAGCGGCTCCGGATTTCAATTCCTCGGACTTTGCAGCTGCGGCATATTATATTTCGAACGATGATCCGCGCAGTGAAATCGTGGCCGGGAAAAGGCGGAACATTCTGCAGGCCTTTGTAAAGGAAGATTCCGGAACTCAGGAACTGCGGCGGGGGTATGAAGCCCTAAGGCAGATTCTTTCGGAAGCGCGCGGGTTCTGTGCATCGCTGGCCGCGTCTGCGGATTATGAACCGCTGCGTTCAAAGGCCTCCGCAGTCTCCGCCCTGATTGACTCGCTCGGACCCGAGTCCGCGACGGACAGGACGCTGAGATTCGAACGGCGGTCTGATGTCGTGGAGATAATGGATTTTCTCCATGCCGCGGACGTTTTCTCCACGGTCGCCCGAGTTGCTGCCCGCAGAGGCTTCAGTCTGCCTGAAATCCTGCCCGCCGAGGAGAACGTATTCGAAGCCGAAGGGGCGTTCCATCCTTTGCTGGAAGCTCCTGTTCCGGTGGATGTCAGCATGGACGGAGACGTGAACGTGCTGTTCCTCACAGGGGCGAACATGTCCGGGAAATCCACTTTCATGAAGACATTCGGAATCCTCGCATATCTTGCCCACCTCGGGTTTCCGGTACCTGCCGCGAAGCTGAGGATTTCGTTGAGGAACGGACTTTTCAGCAGCGTGAATCTCGCCGACAATCTTGCCATGGGCTACAGCCATTTCTACTCGGAAGTCAGGCGGCTGAAGAAAGTCGCGTCCGCCGCCGGACGATATGGTCATGTCATAGCCATATTCGATGAGCTTTTCAGGGGAACGAACGTCAAGGACGCTTACGACGCGACTCTTGCCGTTACGGAGGCTTTCGCAAAGGTCAAAGGCAGCATCTTTCTCATATCCACCCATATAACCGAGGCCGGAGAAACTTTGAGAGAGAGGGGTACTGCCGGAATAGAATACAGATATCTCCCTTCCGTGATAGAAGGGAACACGCCCAGGTACAGCTACCGTCTGACGGAAGGAATAGCGACGGGGCGGTACGGGATGACTATAATACAAAATGAACACATATTGGATATTCTTAAGAAAAATGGCGCGGATAACTGAATTTTTCGCGGCTCTGTGCATTTTTATGCCGCTGTCCGCCCTGGCTTCATCTCCGGCGGAGAAGCTTTCCGGTACGGTCACGGACAAGGTGACCCGGGAGGCACTTGCAGGAGTGGCCGTCTATTTCGAGGATGCCACAAACGGAACGATTACGGATGCTGACGGCCGCTATTCGCTGGCCGTACCGGCGAAAGGCGGAACCGTCGTCTTTTCCATGCTCGGCTATGAAACAAAGAAACTCCAGTTCAGCGGCCAGGTGAAACTGGACGTGCAGATGGTGGAATCGTCCGAGAGTCTGGCCGACGTGGTGGTCACGGGATTCGCTCCTATCCATAGGGAAGGGTTTTCGGGAAACACCACCAGGATTTCCACGAACGAGCTTGTGAAGGCCAATCCTACCAATGTGCTGGATGCGATACAGACCTTCGATCCGTCCTTCCGCCTTGTCGAGAACCTGAGCGCGGGGTCCAACCCCAATGTCCTTCCCGAGATCCAGCTGCGCGGACAGACCAGCGTAAGCAGTTCGGCTCTGGAGTCGGGCGACATTTCCCGGCAGTCCCTCACCGGCAACGTGAACCTTCCCATTTTCATTCTTGACGGATTTGAAGTCGGTGTGGAGAAGATTTACGATCTGGATCCGACGAGAATACACAGCATCAACATACTGAAGGATGCCGCGGCCACCGCTTTCTACGGTTCGCGCGCCGCCAACGGCGTCATAGTCATCGAGCTGCGTTCTCCGGAGGCGGGACGGCTCAGGGTACAGTACAACAATACCACGTCGGTGGAAACTCCCGATCTGTCTTCCTACAATCTGATGAATGCGAGGGAGAAGCTCGAGACCGAAAGACTTGCGGGTCTGTATGACAGCACGACCCCGGAGATCGCCCCGTACACCGGCGGCTACTACAGGAGGATGAACAACATTATCCAGGGCGTGGATACCGACTGGCTTGCCCTGGGGCTGAGGACGGCGGTGAACAGCCGCCACTCGGTCTATGTCGACGGTGGTGAGAACGATGTCCGCTGGGGCGTGGAACTGAACGGAACCTTCAACGACGGAGTCATGGAGCATTCTTCCAGAAACGTCACCAGCGCCGGTTTCTTCATAGACTACAGGATAAACAGCTTCCAGATAAAGAACAAGGCGTATTATTCCGAAGAGAGAAGTTCGGAGGTGCCTTTCAACTCCTTCGGCGATTATTCGCATCTCCAGCCTTATTTCAGGGTCTATGATGCCGACGGGTATTACCTGCGCCAGCTGGAAGATTTCCCCGGCTACACCGGGTCGCTTGTGAATCCGCTTTATGAGATAAACAATTACAGCAGCTATTCCAACTCATATTACAAGGAAGTGGTGGACAATCTGCTGGTCAACTGGACCATTACCAAGGCGCTCAAGCTGCGCTTCCAGTTCTCCGCGACCCTGAAAAGACGGGGAAGCGACACCTACAAAGACCCTGCGTCGGCGTCCTACGGGACTTCCAATCTGGCTCTGAACGGTGACAAGAACACTACTTCGGGAGACGACAGCACATTGGAAGGCACTCTCCAGCTGATGTACAACAAAGCCATAAGGCAGCACAACATCAACCTGAACCTGTCCGGAAACGTCAGACAGACTGACACAAGGCTCGAATCCGCTTCATACAGAGGCTTCCCGGGCGGAAAGCTCACCAGCGAAAACTACGCCGCCCAGATAGTCAACAAGCCCTCCGTCTCCGACAACAAGACCAGGCTTCTGGGAGTCCTGCTTACGGGTAACTACACATGGAAAGACATCTATTTCGGCGATCTGACGGGAAGGCTTGACGGCTCTTCGGAATTCGGTTCCGACAGGAGATGGTCGGGTTTCTGGGCTACCGGAGCGGGAGTGAACATACACAACTATTCTTTCCTTAAAGGAAACCGGACCGTATCCATGCTCAAGCTCAGGGGTTCCTACGGATTGACCGGCAAGACCAATTTCTCGCTCTATTCGGCGAGAGACATGTACAGGCTCAATACGGAGGGATGGTTCCCGACGGGCTACGGAGTCTATCTTTCCCAGATGGGCAATACGGAACTGAAGTGGGAAAAGACCTACAAGCTTGACCTCGGTCCGGAGATCGGCCTCTGGGAAGACAGGATACATTTCAAGGGTTCCGTTTACAGCGAACGTACCGTGGATCTGATAACGGATCTTTCGCTACCTTCTTCCACGGGTTTCACTTCACGTAAAGAAAACATGGGCGTGGTCAGGAACAACGGATATGAGCTCGACCTGAGGCTGAGGGTCTACCAGGACAAGGACTGGATGTTTTCAGTCTACGGGAACCTGGCCCACAACCGCAACAAGGTCGTGAAAATTTCCGAGGCCATGAAGGCATACAACAAGCGTGTGGAGGAAATGTTCGACTCGTACAATCCCGATTCCTCAACTGACGCGCAGTATTCCCGTCCCTATCTGAAATATTATGAAGGGGCTTCCATGACTGCCATTGCGGGCATGAGGTCTCTCGGAATAAGTCCTTCCAACGGAAAGGAAATTTATCTGCGTCCCAACGGAGAGGTCACGGACCGCTGGTCGGCCTCGGACTGGACGGTGATAGGTGATACGGCTCCGAAAGCCAGGGGCTCCTTCGGCTTTACGCTCATGTTCAAGCAGTTCACTCTCTACTCGTCTTTTCTGTACCGCTTCGGCGGCCAGGCATACAACAGCACGCTTGTGAACTATGTGGAGAACGTGGACCTGAGGAACGAAAACGTGGACAGGAGAGTGCTGCTGCAGCGCTGGCAGAAGCCCGGGGATGTGACGACAATGAAAGACATACGCGAAAGGAACATCACCACCGGAGCCTCATCGAGGTTCATTCAGAGAGACAACACCCTTCAGTTCAATTCTTTGACCCTCAGCTATGACTTCAGCCGCGATCTGCTCAGACACATACATTCCAGCATGTGCCGGCTTTCTTTCACGGCGAATGACCTTTTCTACCTGTCGACAATCCGGAGGGAACGCGGACTGGAGTATCCATATTCCAGGACGTATTCATTCTCCCTCAACATTTCATTTTAGGACATGAAGAGCGTTATAAAGACATTTTTTGCGGCAGCGTTGCTGCTTGCCTTGAATTCATGCGGATGGCTGGACGTGACGCCTTCCAATTCGATTGACTCAAAAGACCTTTTCGAGACCGGTTATGGTTTCAGAAATGCGTTGAACGGCATATATCTCGCCATCGGCAGCGAAAACCTTTACGGAAAGAACCTTTCCTGGGGGTTTCTGAGCGCGGTTTCCCAGGAATACCTCAACGATGAGTCCGAGCAGGGCCAGAGGACGGACGCCGCCTTGAGCGATGCCGCCGATCTGGTGTACAACTCGTCAAATACGGAACCCGTCGTGACGGAGATATGGGAAAACGCCTATTCCGTGATAGCGAACATCAACAAGCTGCTTTCCGAGATAGATGCCGTGGACAGCCATGAATTCGCCTATGGAGAAGATGAGAAGGCTCTCATCAAGGCGGAAGCGTCGGCTCTGCGTGCCATGCTCCATTTTGATCTTCTGCGTCTGTTCGCCCCTGCGCCGGTGACGTCCCCTTCCGGTACATACATTCCGTACAGGGACACTTATTCGGCTACGGCTTCTGCCGGCCTTTCCGTGCATGATTTCGGTGAAAAAATTCTCGCCGACATATCCGCCGCCGAGGATGCCCTAAGGTCTTTCGACACGCAGTTCCACCCCACGGCCATGTACGCCAGCCTGATGTCCGGAAACAGCGCACACTGGAACGCCCGCTACCGCTTCGACAGCAGAAGCTATATAGATGAGATGGGCGAGTTCTTCTGGTTCAGAGGCTGGAGGATGAACTACATGGCGCTGCTTGCCCTGAAGGCACGTGTATGTTATTATCTGGGAGCGGATTACAGGCTTCTCGCCCGCAGCGCCGCCAGGGAGCTGTACGACAGCTTTTACACGGAGCGTCAGTGGGTAGGATTCACCCCTTCCGAAAATATAAGCTGCAACATCGATTCTCGTTACAAGAAACTTTCCGATGACGTGCTTTTCGCCGCGTACAACAGAAATCTTGCGGACACCTTCGACGATGAGCTTTCAGGTGCCAACAACACCATAAGGATGCCGCTTGCCGGTGTCGACGAGCTTTTTGCTTCCGACAGGGCCGGGATATACGGCGACTGGCGCTATACTTACCTGATAGGCACTTCAAATTCCTCTGCCCGGGTCTATTACACCAGAAAGTATTCTTCCTCTCCCGATGCGGTCGTGTCGGTGATTGAGAACCCCATGGTCCCGCTCATACGTTTCAGCGAAGTCTGCTATATACTTGCTTCCCTTGCGGCCGATGACGGAGATGTGAGCCGTGGAATCGAATATCTGGAAACGGTCCGCAGGGCCAGGGGCGCGGAAAGGGATCTTTCCCTGACGGTGACCACGCCGGAACAGCTCAGGGATGAAATTCTCCTTGATGAAAGGAAGGAATTCATCGCAGAAGGCGGTGCGTTCTATTGCTTCAAGGCTCGGAATCTGTCCTCCGTACCCGGTTCGAGAGGCGGAATGCGCAACATGGAAGGCGGCTATGTCCTTCCTGTCCCCGAGAGCGAAAACCCGTTTTAGACCTGTGAGTGCCGTAAAAAAATTGGACGATGAAAAGAATTGAATACATATTGCTTGCAGTAGCCGCGGCAGCGGTTTTCTCCTGCAGTGAAGATAAGCTGGACGTGTATCACGGAGACAATTACATCCACTTTTCGCCGCTTGACAACGGAAATCCTCTTTCCGTGACCTATAATTTCGCTCTTTCGGGCAATACTGCCCAGACGGAGGCCGATGTTCCCCTTGAAATCACTCTATGGGGGTATCTTCCGGAGAAACCGTTCGCGTATTCGGTGGCCGTGCTTCCGGACGGGACCACCGCCTCGGCGGGCGATTTCGATGAGCCTTCCTCCGGAGTTTTCCGCTCATCCCTTCCTGTGGACACCCTTTTCGTCAGGGTCAGGAGAAATGCCGAACTGCTCGCCACCTCTTATGAAATCAAGCTGGAGCTGACTGATGCGGAAGGCCATGTCATAGGTCCGCAGAAGTACTCAGCGGCCAGCATAAAGGTGACCGATTCTCTTTCGGAGCCGTCCTGGTGGAATCTTTCGTTCGCCAACAGACTCGGGGAATATTCTGACATGAAATACAGGGTGTTCAACATCTACCTCGGCAGAGTGCTCACGTCGCTTGACGGTTACACCGCCATCAGTTTCTCCGAAGAAATCAGTTCTTTCAAGTCATGGTGGCGTTCGCGCTGGGCCGAAGGGGAGTACCGTTATTTCGCCTCCGACGGAGTGACGCCGCTCTATGACACGATATCCGATTAACACGCATAAATCATTGACCATGTTGAAATCAGCAGGCAAGATTGTGTCCTTTGCCGCCTCGGCCATCCTGGTTTTCGGCTGCATAGAGGACAGGAATGACTACAACTACAGACAAACGCCGCAGATAACATTTCTTGCGGCAGATTTCGAATGTACGGCCGGAGACGAGACGGAATTCACCGCTCCGCTGCGGGTGTCGGAGGAAATGGCCGAATCCGCTATAGATTCCGTTTTCGAGATCGGATGGTACATAGACAGAACCTTGGTCGGAGAAGGCTACAGGATAAAATATACGCCTGAAAAATCCGGCAGTTTCAATATTGTGTTCAAAGTGACCAACAGGGAGACGGGAGAGGTCTTTCTTTCCGACAGCTATTCCATAAAGTCCGCAAGTGCCATCGGCTGGGGATGGATGGTTCTCAGCGATCCCGGGGACGGCTCCTCGAGCCTTTCCTTCATCCAGCCCGTCACGATGCATGTGAGCCGGAAACTGGAGGATTCCATCGAGGGCGGTCTTGGCACCGAGCCTCGCAACCTGTTTTACTACAATATCTTCGGAACTATAGAACGCAATGCCATAGTGGGACTCCCGAAGATACTTGTAAATCAGGGAAGCGGCTCGGTGACACTGGACGGGACCACTTTGCAGAAGGACATGTACCTCAGGGACGAGTTCGGAGGCACGGAACCGGCCGGACTTGACATAGCCTATTTCGGATGGGACAGGCCTTTCTACGCCATCTGCACAAAGGAAGGCGATCTCTACATAAGGGATGTTGACACATGGCAGAACAGGCGTGAAGCTTATTACGGACATTATTCCACGATGCCTCGTACTTTCGACGGAGGCGCGAAGATCACCTGCTTTCAGGCTTTTCCCAATGCCTTCTATCTCAGCGCCGATGACAATGGGGCAATCATGTATGATGAACTTAACGGCCGTTTTCTCGCTCTGGTGGAGGGCAATGACGAATCTTTCTACCATGCGGGTACGGTGTATCTGAACTATTACGACCAGGATTACACCATTCCGGCAGGCGTTCCGAGGCTTGACGCCATGGGCGCGGGGAGCAGGTGTCTCGGCCTGTCGTCAGACCAGCATGTCGGGACAAATCCGCAGGGCTGGATAGAGTCGTGGAGCAAATACGTGGCTCTGATGGACATGGGCGGAACCGGCGATTACCAGATTTTCACGTTCACGCTGAATCCGCTGAGCTGGAGCCAGCATATAGTGACCGAAACCTCCATGACAGCTTTCTCGGGAGCACCGGTCATGAACAGGAACAGCGTCGTGCGGATGTCGTCCAACTTCGGCGAGTATCCTTTCCTTTTCTTCACTGACGGAGAGGGCAAACTCTATGTCTACAGCTATGAAACCGGGCAGTACGCTCTCGCATACGAAGCCCCTTCGGCAATTACGGGCATCTGCCCGAGTCCGATCGTATGCTATTTCCAAGGCTTCGGGGCTAACAGCACGGAACCGAACTTCCGTCTTGCCCTTTCTCTGTCGGACGGCAGGGTGGACATCGTCGATGTGGCCTACGAGAAGCTCGTGCGGGTGTTCGCCGGTCTTTCTCCCGATCTTCTGATACGTGAAATACCAACTTTTGGGGATATCAAGGGGGTCGTGTGGTGCACAAACATTGAAAGTGAGTATTGATTTTCCGCACCGGAATCACTTATTTTGATGATTAAAGAGATAGATAGTTATTAATCAGTAGTGTTTACTATGAAAAAAGTTTTGTTTTCATTGGCTGTCTTGACAGCCGTTTTCTCATCCTGCAGCAAGGATGAGAAAGACCCGCCGATTATCGGAAACTTCAGCATCAGCGGGCAGGTGGCAAAGAATTCCGCAAGGTTCTCCACATGGATCAAAGAAGACACGCTCGGCGTGTTCGTCACTTCGGACGGAAAGCCGCAGGTGAATCTGGTGTACACTCCTTCGGAGTATGCCTCCTACGATTCGAGAATGGCTGAATTCGGCTATACGGCCATAGCCTCGGGTACTTCCGTAGGCGATGTCGTGCTCAACGCCGCATCTGAGGTCGCCGGTTTCAAGGAAGGTACGCACACTATCTACGCATACTATCCCTACAAGGCTTCGGCTTCCGACATCACCGCCGTTCCCGTTCCTGACATCACTCTCCAGGATCCTTCTACCGTAGGTCAGAAGTTCCTCGGCAACTGCTCATACAAATGGGTTTTCGCTTATGCTAAGAAGTCCGTGTCGGAGTATTCCGCGGCCACTGTGGATCTGGGCGAGTTCAAAACACCTGTCTGCATGATCAATACGGCGGCTCTGCCTTTCGCCGAAGATGCCGACGGCCGTACTTTGGTCAAGCTCAACATCACTGCGGACGGTACGATCGCATATAAGGACGCTACCTTCAATCTCGAGACGGAAAAGTTCAACGGTGAACCTGCAAGCGGCATCGACTACATCATGAAGGAAGAAATCTCGGAGGGCTGGTTCGGAGTTTCCACAAGAAATGCGGCCATTTTCGTGATCAATGCCGACATCGCCACGGCAAAGAATTACAACTTCACTTTGACGGCTACTCTCGACAACGGCGACGTATATGCCGTCACGGTTCCGGCAAAGCAGAACTCCTTTACCGACTGGGAAACCAAGGAGACCACCGTTCTGGACTATCTGAACCTCGACTGGGGCGACAAGGTGTTTGAAAAGAAATGATGATCCCGCACTGCGGATAAAACATCGGCGGCGAGTTCGATTGACCGCTGAATATCAAGAAGGTGACTGAAAAGTCTTATTGACTGCTCGGTCACCTTTCTTCGGTTTATATCGTATCGGGCAAAATCGCATCGGATAAAATCGCATCGGATAAAATCGCATCGTGCAAAATTTCGCACCGTGCAAAACTTGCCCTGTCGCTCAGCGTTTTTCCCCGAAAGCAAGGTCTCCTGCATCGCCGAGACCGGGTACTATGTATGATTTCGTGGTAAGCTCCTCGTCAATGGCTGCGGTCCAGAGCGTTATGTCTCCGCTGAGCTTTTTCTGGAGATACTCCACCGCGAAAGCGCTTGCTATCGGACATGCAAGATGAACCTTTGAAGGAGTCCCGTTTTCGTACAGCTTGGCGAGAGTTACTTCGATGGATGCTCCCGTCGCAAGCATGGTGTCCGCAAGGATCAGCGTTTTCCCGTCGAGGGAAGGGGTGGTGCAGGCTTCTATGCTTATGTGAAATGAAGTGCCTCTGTCATATTTCCGGTGTGCGGCTATGAAGGCGGAACCGGCGCTGTCGAAACAGTCGAGCAGGCTTTTATGCAGAGGCAGGGCGGCGCGGAGAATGGATGCGACCACTATTTCCGAACTCTGCACCCTGACCGAGGCGATGCCCAGAGGGGTTTCTACAGATTCCGTGGTGTAGTCCAGAGTTTTGCTTATTTCATAGGCGATTATGTGCCCTATCCTTTCCAGATTGAAGCGGAATCTCATCCTGTCCTTCTGGATATTCTTGTCGCGAAGCTGTGCTACGTAGTTGCCCAGCATGGAGTCGGTGTTTCCGAGATTGATTACTTTCATGGATTTTTGTATGTTTTACAAATCTATGAAAAAACTTTAACAGAAGCGTCATTCTCCGGACTTTTCCTCAGGATGTCGCCTTTCCTGCCGGCCGGGACATGATGAGGGCTTTTCATAAGCGTCGGTTTTCAGCAGCGTCTGGTCTTTCCGTCGGAAAAACTGAAATAGCAGTCGTTGCATACGATTATATGATCCAGCAGGGAAATGTCTACGGCATCCAGCGCCTTCTTCAGGGGCACGATGTGCTGCACGCCCACCTCGG
>CAYTYL010000021.1:0-8924 GCA_964441715.1 uncultured Muribaculaceae bacterium | reverse complement strand
GAGGGAAGTCTCCCTTGTGTCGGCCTGCCCCGGTTTCGGATTTCCCGAGGGATGATTGTGTACCAGAATCACACCGCTGGCCTTCTTTTCCATGGCCTTCAAAACGGCCATCCTGCGGTCGATTGTGGTGGAGGAGAATCCTCCGGAGCTTAGCATCTCCTTGCCGGTAACGTAGTTGGCCCTGTTCAGATAGATTATCCAGCACTCCTCATGTTCCAGCCCTTTCAGAAGAGGATGCATTATCTTGAATATCGCCGAGGGGTCCGTCACGGCGGTCTTGTCTATGCCGGGGGACTCTTCCATGAATCTTCTGCCCAGTTCGAAGGCGGCGGCGACGGCCGCGGCTTTCTTTGCGCCTATTCCCGGTACGGAAGTCATCTTCTCGGAAGACAGGCCGGACAGCAAGGTAAGCCTTCCGTCCGCCTTTGCGAGCAGGGCTCTCGCGGTGTCCATGGCGTTCATGTTTCCCGTGCCGCTTCTCAGCAGAATGGCGATGAGTTCCACATTGCTGAGTACGGAACTTCCTTTCGAGAGCAGTTTCTCCACGGGCCTCTCATCCTCGCCCAAATCAAGTATCTTCATATCCGCAGTTTCGATTGTTCCGCAAGATATGTCGAAGAGCCGGTATGGAGGAGATTTTAAACGGCTGATTTCACAAATGCATTCCCGGCGTGCGCGGAATGGATGTCATTCCCTGCTTCTGACGAGAATTTCACCCAAATCCGCGATGTTCCGGACGACCAGATCCGGAGGGAAGAATTCGGGAGAATCATTGTGGGCGGCGTCCGAAGCCACATCCAGGGCCGTCTGAAGGGTGGTCTCTCCGGACAAGGTGAGGACTCCGACCGCCCCCGCATTGCGGGCCATCGCCGTATCCGTGTAGATTCTGTCTCCCACCATGGCTACTTCTTCAGGTTTCAGCCCGTGTTTTGCCATTATTTCCAGCAGCATGGTAGGGTCCGGTTTTCCCAGTACCTTGTCGGGCCTGCGTCCGGTCGCATGCTCTATGCACTTCTGCAGAGAGCCGCAGTCCACCAGCACCGTCTTCAGGTTCGTGGGGCATACTCTGTCGGGATTGGTGGCGACATACGGTATCCCTTGCTGCGCCCACCACGCCGCCCTGCACAGACGGGAGTAGGTCAGCGTCGGGTCGAAAGCCACCACAAGCACGTCGGGAACATCGTTCTCGTCGTCCCCGCAGGCTATGAAGCCGGCTTTCTCAAACTGGCCCGCCATGCTTGGAGTGCCGAGCATGAACAGTCTTGCGGCATGGGGATATGCGCTTTTTATATAGTCAATCGCGGCCAGTGAAGTCGTGTACATGTTGTCTTCGCTGGCGCGGATTCCCATGGAGGCAAGTTTTGAAAGATAGTCTTCTACCGATTTGGTGGGATTGTTCGTGAGGAAAGAGTATCCTATGCCGGCATTCCCGATTTTTTCAAGAAAATCCAGGGTGAAGGGGAAAATGTCGTTTCCCAGATAGATAGTGCCGTCCATGTCCAAGGCGAGATATTTGACTTTCCGCATTTTCGCCTTCAGGCTCTCTGACAGCTTTCCGCCTTCGTAGTATTCCATAATCCGGTTCTTTACGGCAAATATAGGAACAATCCTCCGTATAATGGAAAACAGCCTCCGGAAGTTTATCCTCCGAAGGCTGTTCTCTCACCGCGCAGGTATCTCACGGACGCGGCGTGTTAACCATCAATAATCACTATGCTTTATATTCTGAAAATGGAATATCGTTTGAGCGGGATTCAGGTCAGATTTTCCTGAAAGCCTGATCGAGATCGTCTATCAGGTCCTGATAGTGTTCCGTACCTATGCTCAGGCGGATCGTTCCGTCATATATGCCCTGTTCGTTGGCCTCTTCCTCGCTGAGCTCCGAGTGGGTTGTGCTCTTCGGGTGTACGACGAGCGATTTCACGTCAGCTACGTTTGCGAGCAAAGAGAATATTTTCAGATTGTCGATGAACTTCCAGGCCTCTTCCTGACCTCCGTCTATCTCGAATGTGAAGATTGAGCCTCCGCCGTTGGGGAAATAACGGAGATAGAGATCGTGGTTGGGATGCTCCGGCAGTGAAGGGTGGTTGATCTTCTTCACTTTGGGCTGAGTCTTCAGGTAGTCGATGACTTTCAGAGTGTTGAACACATGGCGCTCGACTCTGAGAGACAGTGTCTCAAGTCCCTGGAGCAGAACCCAGGCGTTGAAAGGAGAAATGCATGCACCCTGGTCGCGGAGGAGCAGCGCGCGGATTCTGGTCACGAACGGTGCCGGAATCTCTCCGAATTTAAGCCCGTGGTAAGAAGGGTCGGGTTTTGTGAATCCGGGGAACTTGTCATTGTGCGCCCAGTCGAATTTGCCGCCGTCAACTATGACTCCGCCGAGGGAGCTTCCGTGTCCGCCGATGAATTTGGTGGCTGAATGCACTACGATGTCCGCTCCGTGTTCGATAGGCCTGATGAGGTAGGGAGTTCCGAAAGTGTTGTCTATGATGACGGGAATTCCGTGGCGGTGCGCTATCTCGGCCGTTCTTTCTATGTCGGAAATGTTGGAGTTGGGGTTTCCGAGGGTTTCGATGAAGACCAGCTTGGTGTTGTCCTTTATCGCGGCCTCGAGAGCGCCGTAATCGTCAGGATTGACGAAGGTGGATTCTATCCCATATCTGGACAGAGTGTGTTTCAGAAGGTTGTATGTTCCTCCGTAGATTGTGTCCGTGGCCACGACGTGATCGCCCGCATAAGCGATGTTGGTGATGGCATAGGTGACGGCGGCGGCACCTGAAGCTACGGCAAGGCCTCCTACGCCTCCTTCCAGAGCTGCGACCCTTTCTTCGAATACGCTCTGTGTGGTATTCGTAAGTCTGCCGTAGATGTTTCCGGCGTCTTTGAGGTGGAAACGATCCGAGGCGTGCTGTGCATTATGGAATACATATGAAGTAGTCTGATAGATGGGCACCGCTCTTGAATCAGTTGCGGGATCCGCGGTCTCCTGTCCGACATGGAGCTGCAGGGTTTCGAAGTGAAGTTTCTTTTCGCTCATGGTCTTGTGTTTTTATTGTTGTTCTTTGTTTTTGTTCTTTGCAAAGGTAGATTATGTAGAAAAAATAAACAAACAAAATTTGTAGAATGGAAAAATAACATATAAATTGCGCGAAAATAGAAAAATCTATAAGTCATCATAATTCTAAAATATTTTACGGAGAAATAATTTCTATGGAACAGCTTGACAGGACGGATCTTCTTATACTGCGCCATATGCAGGCCAATGCGAGACTTACGGTGAAGGAACTGGCTTCCAGAGTCAATCTTTCCACCACGCCGGTGTTCGAGAGGTTGCGGAGGCTTGAAAGGGAAGGGTATATAAAGAAATACATCGCTGTGCTGAACGCCGAGAAACTCGGCAGGGGCTTCCAGGTCTTCTGCAATGTGAAGCTCAGCCGCATGGGCAAGGACATCGCCCATGATTTCGTGGAGAGAGTCCGTTCCATCGAAGAAGTGACCGAATGCTACAACATCTCCGGAGAGTACGACTATCTTCTTAAAATAAATGCTCCTGACATGAAATCATATCAGGAGTTCCTTATCAATGTGCTCGGAACGATAGAGAGTCTCGGTTCCGTGCAGTCGAGCTTTGTCATGGACGAAGTCAAGCAAAGCTACGGCATAAACATATAGCTTCTATTCTGCGGCTTCCTATTTCTGCCGGATGAAGATCTCCACCGGGCAGCCGTGCAGGTCGAAATGTTCCCTGAGCTTGTTCTCCAGAAAACGCCGGTAGGGCTCCTTGACGTACTGGGGAAGGTTGCAGAAGAACGCGAATGCCGGGAACTTCGTGGGCAGCTGGGACAGATATTTGATTTTCACATATTTGCCTTTCCATGCCGGAGGAGGATAGTTTTCTATCTCCGGAAGCATTTCGTCATTTAGCTTCGAAGCTCCGATTTTTCTGCTGTAGTTGTCGTAGACATGCGCCGCTTCGTTCAGCACGTCCAGAATCCTCTGCTTTTTCAGTACCGAGATGAAGATGATGGGAATGTCGTTGAAGGGGGCCAGTCTGGCTTTCAGGCTTTTGGTGTATTCCTTCATGGTGCCGCTCTCTTTCTCGAAGGTGTCCCATTTGTTCACCGCGATTACGCAGCCTTTCTTGTTGCGCCTTATGAGGTTGAAGATGCTCATGTCCTGAGCCTCCATGCCCGTGGCGGCGTCTATCATGAGGATGCACACGTCCGCATGTTCTATGGCCCTGATCGAACGCATCACGGAGTAGAATTCCAGATCCTCGCTGACCCTGTTCTTCTTTCTCATCCCGGCCGTGTCGACCAGCATGAACTCGTGCCCGAACTTGTTGTAGTATGAAGATATGGAGTCCCTTGTGGTGCCCGCCACGTTTGTCACTATGTTCCTGTCTTCACCGAGCAGGGCGTTCGTGAGGGAGGACTTGCCTACGTTGGGTTTGCCCACGATTGCTATCCTCGGGATGCCGGCCTTCTCGTCTTCTTCTTCCTTGTCTTCGGGAAGCTCCTTCACTATTTCGTCCAGCAGGTCTCCCGTGCCGCTTCCGTTTGCGGCGGAAATGCTCCAGCATTCTCCCAGGCCGAGAGAATAGAACTGGGGAACATCGTACATCTTCTCTCCGGAATCCACCTTGTTCACGCAGAGGATTACGGGTTTGCGGCGTCTCCTGAGCATGTCCGCAATCTCCGAATCGAGATCGGTTATGCCCGTGGCCGCCTCGACCATGAACAATATGAGGTCGGCTTCATCCACGGCGATCAGTACCTGTTTGCGGATTTCGTCTTCGAACGCATCGTCCGATCCGGATGTCCAGCCTCCCGTATCCACTACGGAGAACTCTCTTCCGCACCATTCGCATTTGCCGTAATGTCTGTCTCTCGTTACGCCCGCAGTCTCATCGACTATGGCCTGTCTCATGCCGACAAGGCGGTTGAACAGGGTCGATTTCCCTACATTGGGACGCCCCACAATCGCTACCAAACTCATAATTAATTCTTTATCAGTTATCTTTCTTTGGGAAGAAACTGCATCCTATGCAGTCGCCCGAATAATTGCCGGAGCATCCGGCAGGAGATTTCTTCCCTTTTCCTTTGACGAATATGTCGTCATCGATTTCTTTCATGCACCTGATGCCGCGTTTGCGCATCTCTTCATTGTCCCCCACGTCGCTGTGCGGAAAGTCCTTCTTCCGGAACAGGATGTTGAAACTCATGACGAACACCCCGAATCCCACCAGGATGAGGGCCGCCAGAAAAACACGTAACATGGCTTAGAAAATGAATTCCGAGCTTATCTGTTCGTAGTTGTAGACCTTGTCTATGATCCTTGCGAAGGTGGGAGCGAGCGACACGACGTGAATCTTGCTTTTGTCCACCGAGGGATCCTGGGTAAGAGGAATGGAGTCGGTCACGTAAACGGCGCTCAGTGCGGAGTTGGCGATGTTTTCATAGGCCTTGCCTGACAGCACCGGATGTGTGGCGCAGGCCATGACGCTCAGCGCTCCCTTTTCCATGAGCACGTCGGCGGCTTTCGTGAGGGTGCCGGCCGTGTCTATCATGTCGTCCACTATGATGATGTTCTTGCCTTCAACTTCTCCGATGGCCGTTATCGATGCCACCACATTTGCCTTTGAACGGGATTTGTGGCAGATGATTACGGGGCAGTCCAGCTCTTTCGCATATGCGTGGGCCCTCTTCGCTCCGCCCATGTCGGGAGCCGCTATGGCAAGATTCTCAATGTTCAGAGATTTGATATGGGGGATGAAGACCTTGCTTGCGTAGATGTGGTCCACGGGGATGTCGAAGAATCCCTGTATCTGGTCGGCGTGCAGGTCGCAGGTCATGATCCTGTCCGCACCGGCGGCACGGAGCATGTTCGCGACAAGCTTGGCCCCGATGGATACTCTGGGCTTGTCTTTCCTGTCCTGTCTGGCCCAGCCGAAGTACGGCATCACCGCTATCACCTTGTCCGCGGAAGCTCTCTTGGCCGCGTCTATGGTGAGCAGCAGTTCCATGAGGTTGTCGGTCGGAGGGAAAGTGGACTGGATTATGAATACTGTAGCGCCCCTGACGCTTTCCGCGAAAGCGGGCTGAAACTCGCCGTCGCTGAACATTGTTACTTCAGAACTGCCGAGATGCATCTTCTCTTCAGGTTTGAAGGCATTCATTTCTTCAACAACCTTGAGCGCAAAGTTTTTTGATGCTCTGCACGCAAAAAGTTCCATTCTGTGTTCTAACATGGCTATCCTATTCAGTATCTTTATTTAATATGGAATCAACATAGTTGAGTATTTCCTCTTTGCCGAGCCCTGTTTCCGATGAGCTCTCGAAGCAGCGGGGGAGTCCTTTCAAATGTCCCAGAAGTCCGTTCTTGTAATTTTCAATCTGTCTCTGCCTGGCCATGACTCCGAGCTTGTCGCCTTTTGTGAAGACAATTGCGAACGGAATGTCGTTGTCGCTCAGCTCCATCATGAAGTCAAGGTCGATTTTCTGGATGTCATGCCGTGAATCCACCAGCACGAACAGCATCGTCATCTCCCGGGAAAAATTCAGATAGTCCCGCAGTATCGCGTGAAGCTTCTCCTTTTCGCGGGCGGAAATCCTGGCGTATCCATATCCGGGAAGATCCACGAGATACCATGATCCGTTGATGAGGAAATGGTTTACCAGCTTTGTCTTGCCCGGAGTCGCCGAGGTCATGGCAAGCTTGCGGTTGCCGCAGAGCATGTTTATCAATGAGGATTTCCCGACATTGGATCTTCCGATAAAGGCAATCTCCGGGAGTCTGGGCTCCGGTCTTTCGGAAATTCTGGTGCTGCTGCCCGCGAACCGGGCTTCGGAAATCTTCATTTTATGCAAGTTCAAGGCTGCCGGGGGATTGCATGCTCACCCTTTGCCGGACGCAAAGGTACTAAGCGGTTTCCAAAATGTCAAAATTTTCTTCCAAAGCTGTCGCGGCTTTCACCTTATCGGGAAAAATTCTTATCTTGTAAGCTGACAGGCTGTTCCGGTGGCAGTCTTTTGTGTTGGAAAGTAAGGATGGACTATGTCTGAACCTGTTGATTTATATACTCTTCTGACGAAACTCAGGCGCGGGGTGGCGGAGCTGTTCCCGTACGCAGTGTGGGTGACCGCGGAGATAGCTTCCATGAAGCTGAATCCCAACGGCCACTGCTACATGGAACTTTCCCAGAGCGACAGCCGCAAGGAGATAGCCAAATGCAGGGCCGTGGCGTGGAACAGCGACTTCCGGCTGATCTGGCAGAAGTTCTTTTCCGAAACGAATCTCAAATTGGCCGCCGGCATGAAAGTATGCGTGCTTGTGCAGGTTTCTTATCACGAGATGTACGGCATGGCCTTGACCGTAAGGGACATACAAAGCGAATACACCCTCGGGGACCGCGAAAGGAGAAAGAACGAGGCAAGGGAGATGCTGAAGGCGAAAGGCCTGCTCGATCTTCAGAAGGAGAGCCGTACGCTGCCTGCCGTGCCGTATTACCTTGCCGTCATATCTTCGGAGACGGCCGCAGGTTACGGCGATTTCAGGCGGCATCTGGACGAAAACGGATACGGCTTCAGGTACAGGGCTGACCTTTTTCAGGCGGTGATGCAGGGCCGGGAGGCTCCGTCGTCCATATCGGCGGCAATTGACAGGGTGCTGGAATCTTCCGTGCCCTACGATGCGGTGCTGATCATCAGGGGCGGCGGCTCGGAACTGGACCTGTCCTGTTTCGACGAGTATGAAACCGCCGCGGCCATAGCGCGCTGTCCCTTGCCGGTGTTCACCGCCATAGGCCATGACCGCGACCGCCATCTGGCAGACGAGGCTGCATACTTCAGCGTCAAGACTCCTACTGCCCTGGCGGACTATTTCATAGGCTGCACGGCATCGGAGGACGAAAGAATCTGCTCTTTGGGAGAAAGGCTGGCGAGGGCGTTCGCCTCGAGGATTTCCATATTTGCCGGCGAACTGGACTTTGCGGAGAGAAGAATTTCAGGGGCCGCGTCATCGCGGCTTGACAGGGAGGAGGCGGCCGTCGACAAGCTGGAGCTCAGGGTGAGGTCTTTTCTCGTGCGTCTCTCGTCCATGGAAACGGCGGCCGCCGATCTGGAAAGGAAAATCACCGGTTCGGCGTCCCTGCGTATTGCCAGGGAACAGGTGGCTCTGGAACGCCTCGAGTTAAGGATAGGCAAATGCGGAAACCGTCTTTCCATTGTCCTGATGAAAGCGGACGAGGTGTGGAAAAGGATTGCTTCGGCGGTGCGCATCCGCGTCATGGCGGAAGAAGGCCGTCTGAATGAAACGGAGACCAGGCTCAGGTCTTCCGATCCGCGCAATATACTCAGGAGGGGGTATTCCCTTGCGCTGAACGGGAAGGGAGTCAGGATTTCTTCGGTGAAGGATGTGGAGCGGGGCGAAACGCTGAGAGTAAGATTCTCGGACGGAGAGATCGGGAGCGAAATCAAAGAAATTGTTTTTAAAGATGAAATCGAGTGACAAATCATATAATATGGGAGACTTGACAGATTTTGACTACTCCGCGGCCATGGCTGAGCTGCGGGAAATAGCTGACAAGGTGGAAAATCCGAATACCAGTCTGGACGATATAGGCGCTCTGGTCAAAAGGTCCAGGGAGCTGATACGTAATTGCAGGAATTATCTGAGGAGCGTCAGGGAAGAGATTGAGTCCGATCCGGATGCGGAAGGGGAAGGACCGGATGATGATCTCCCGGGCGGAATTGAATTCTGATCCGACATGGAAAAGGGCGACATGATATATGACGGGGACGCAGGTCTGCTTCCGTACAGGAAGGTTATCGACTCCCGTCACGAGCGCATTGCCGGGAAGGCCGCGGAAATCGCCGTGGACGGTTCGCTTGCCGGCGGAGTGAACAATCATCTCTATTACG
>CAYTYL010000020.1:0-22956 GCA_964441715.1 uncultured Muribaculaceae bacterium | reverse complement strand
ATATGATTTGTATATCGCTGATAAATAATACCATGCAAAATATTATCCGTGCATTTTCATGGATGTTGGGCCGTTATCTTGCGATGAAGGTTGATAATTAACAAAAATATCTAATCAAAAGAATTAAATAACCGAGATATATCACTGATATAATATAAAATAGACAAATATGTTTTTAGTATAGCTTTTTATTATGTTACAAAGTTTATAGAGAGGGTAATTATGTTTATATATCTTGTTAACAATCGTAAAATTCAAAGATGTTGACAAGGTGCCGCATAACTATGCATGTTGACAACTTGTTAATAATGCTTTCTGCTCTGGCAAATGTCTTCAGTTCTGAGTATTTTTGTCTCTGAAATGTTTATTGTGTGATGATACCAGAAATACACATAGAAGATTACAGTTACCCTCTTCCGGAATCCAGAATTGCAAAATATCCGCTTGCAGAGCGGGATGCCTCGAAACTGCTCAGATACAAGGACGGCGTTGTCGATCAGTTTACGTTCAGGGATATTCCTTCTCTGCTCCCTGCTGATTCCATAATGGTGTTCAATGATACGAAGGTGGTCCCTGCACGGTTGATATTCAGACGTGGGACCGGGGCTCATATAGAAATTTTCTGCCTGGAACCGGTCGAGCCCGAAGAGTACAATCTTGCTTTTTCGCAGACGAGCCGCTGCCGTTGGAAATGCGTCATCGGCAATGCCAAAAGATGGAAAAACGACGTATTGTCCCTGGTTGTGGATGATGAGTCCTCCGATGCCGCAAAAACAGGACTTACTGCGCAGCTGATAGAGCGATCCGAGCGCACTGGGATCGTGCAGTTTTCGTGGACGGATTCTTCTCCTTTTTCGCGTGTGCTGGAAATATGCGGTTCCGTGCCGATTCCTCCATATTTGAACAGGGAGACCGAAGAACTT
This sequence comes from uncultured Muribaculaceae bacterium, assembly GCA_964441715.1. GTDB lineage: Bacteria > Bacteroidota > Bacteroidia > Bacteroidales > UBA932 > Cryptobacteroides. Next base: position 22,033 of record CAYTYL010000020.1, on the reverse strand, counting down.
GACAAGGAGCGTTACCAGACATTGTATGCCCACATCCGCGGTTCCGTGGCCGCACCTACGGCGGGATTGCATTTTACGGAGAAGGAACTTGATGGTATAAGACGGAAAGGAATTGATACAGAGACGATTTGCCTTCATGTCGGAGCGGGTACCTTCCTCCCTGTGAAAACTTCCAATGTTGCGGAACATGCCATGCACAGGGAGCCTTTCACCGTGTCTAAAGCTTTTTTGAAGGACGTCGTTTCTTCAGGCAGGAAAATCATCGCAGTGGGGACGACATCTGTCAGAACGCTTGAATCTTTATATTATATCGGAGTTGGCATCATTGAAAACGGAGTCCCTGAGGATGTGCGGCAATGGGCACCTTATTCGAGAACTTATGCCTATACGACCGAGGAGGCTCTCAATGCGATAGTCAGGTATCTGGATGACAATGGCATGGATAATCTTGTGGCCGGGACCAGGATTATTATCGTGCCAGGGTTCAAGTTCAGACTTACCGATGTCATGGTTACAAATTTCCATCAGCCGGAAAGTACTTTGATTCTTCTTGTCGCCGCTTTTGTCGGAGATGACTGGCGGAACATCTACGGCTATGCGCTTGATAATGGTTTCCGTTTTCTCAGCTACGGAGACAGTTCGCTCCTTTTCAGGAACAGAAAACTGTAGTTCGACCGTCAAAACGCTTTATAGCAGAGTCACCTTTTTTATGTATCTTTGCACAAACCAAAATGTCTGATCGGATATGATTTCAAATGCTGACGAATTTTCGGATATTCGTCCATATACAGATGAAGAAGCAAAGGCGGTTTTTTCCAAGCTGGCCGGCAATCCGTTGATAGAAAAGATTTCACGGATGCTTTTCCCGGAAGAGAATCCTCAGTTCATGGGAAATGCCCTGAAAAAGATTTCCGGGGTGGACGAATTTCAGAGGGTGATTATAAAAAGGGGCATAGAGTGGATTCTTGACCATACCGTCAGGGATTTCTCTTATGACGGAATAGACAACGTCAAGAAAGTCAACGGAAAGTTTCTTACCCTGTCAAATCATAGGGACATAATAGTGGATCCGGCAATTTCGCAGTATGTCCTGTTCACCAATGGTTTCGGTACTTCCCAGCTATGCGTCGGAGACAATCTGCTCTCAAATCACTATGTCGAGATACTTCTGAGATCCAACAAGATGATAAAAGTGATACGCGGCATAAGCGCCCGTACGCTTTATCTTTCATCCATGCTTTTGTCCAGATATATACGTCAGACCATAACGTCCGGAGAAAGTTCCGTATGGATCGCGCAGCGGGAAGGCAGGACCAAGGACGGGAAGGATTCCACCGAACAGGGACTTCTCAAGATGCTTGACATGAGCGGTTCCAAGGATTTCGTGGCCAATTTCAAGGAACTCAACATGCTGCCTCTAAGCATATCTTACGAATACGAACCTTGCGATATACTTAAGGCAAGGGAGGTGCTTATTTCCCGGACCAGCAAATATGTAAAGAGGGAAAACGAGGACGTGGAAAGCATCCTATACGGTTTGAAGCAATGGAAAGGTAATGTTCACCTGAACATCGGAGCGCCGCTTACGGAAGAAGAGCTGGAAGAAGCATCGCAATGTGTCAAGAACGACCGTTACCTTTATATCCGAAGTGCTGTGGACAAGCGGATAATTGAAGGCTACAAACTGTGGAAGACCAATTATATGGGATATGATCTGGCCAATTCGGTATCGAAATACGCTTCCAGATATACCGAAAAAGATCTGGAAGACTTCAAAGCGTATGTAGAGGAGAAGCTTGCGACAGTGGAGCCGGAGCTTGACAAGGCTGAGCTTAGAGACATCTTCCTCAGAATATACGGAAATCCCGTACAGTCCAAGGAAGACCTCTCTGCCGCTCTTTGACTTACTGCTGCTCTTTGACCAGGTGGACGTCCATCTGCGGGAACGGGAAGCTTATGCCGTTCTTTGGAAGTTCAGTGTAGATTTTTTCATTGATTGAGTACAGTACGGGCCAATAGTCCGGAGTGTTGACCCATGCCCTGGCTGCAAAACCTACCGAACTGTCGTTGAGCTTTTCCAGAGTGAATGACGGATCTGCGGCTCCTGGGACCGAACTGTCCAAAATCCTTTCATCGCTTTTCAATATCTGCATGACGACTTCCCTTACCTGCCGGGGATCGGAGCCGTATGCTACGCAGACATCCCATTGGCACCTGTGGACAGGTTTGTCCGTGAAATTGTCTATATTCCCATTGAACAGGGCTCCGTTGGGTAGGATTATGATGGAATTTGCGTAGGTCCGGATTTTGGTGTTGACTATGCTGACCTCCGTCACATAACCTTCGTAGCCTTGCGCTTTTATGTAGTCGCCTATTTTGAAGGGCCTGAACAGCAGGATCATAAGTCCTCCTGCAAAATTCTGGGCCGTACCGCTCAAGGCCATTCCTATAGCCATTCCTCCGGCCGCCAGAATGGCGGCAAGCGATGTGGTGTTTATGCCGAGAGTCCCAATCGTCACTATTATCAGGATGACGGTCAGGCTTATTGTCACAAGGCTTGTTACGAACGATGTGAGTGTCTTGTCAGATTTTTTCCTTTCGAAAAACTTTCTGAGCAGAAGCTTGACTTTCTTTATCAGCCATGCCCCCACGATATAGATCACAATAGCCGCGAGCAGCTTCATCCCGAAGTTTATCGCCATCTGTGTCAATTGTGTAAGGAACGCATTCGGATCCTTGGCCAGAAGTTCGGCCATATTCTGCATGGCTACTTTTGCCGAATCGGCATGGTTCGCTATTTCCTGCTCGTCAACTACGGAAATGTCACCGGCTATTTTTAAGAAGGACGTTAACATATTCTAAAACAGCTTGTCCACGGCGGATATGATTTCTTCTTCCGGCAGGTCTTGGCTGAGAATCAGATCAGGCTCTTTTTTGAACATGCCCCGATTGGTGACGTTAAGCATTCCGCCTCCGGTTATGTTGAGCATGACGACCTCGTCAGGTTTTACGTCTCCTTTCTCTACGGCCTGTTCCAGACATGCCGCCGCACATGCTGCGGCCGGAAGAATATCCACGCCTTCGTATTTGAAGAACTTCAGAATAGCCTTTACAAGCTGGTCATTGTCGGCAACATACATGTCTCCTCCCGAAGCTTTAAGAACATCGTACAGACCCCCGGCTATGGAATACGGCGGTTTCCTGTTGGAAAGAACCGTTGCCAGAATCACTTCCGCGTTTCTTCTGGATTGTTCCGCCGTTACCGGGACAAGTTCTCTGCTTCCGGCTTTCCAGGAGTCATACATAAGTGTGTATGGAGCATTCTGACAGGCGTAGATTCTCATGCCGTTTTTGCCGAAACGTCCGTCTGCTTCCAGACGGCACGCGTTTTCCCATGCCGCTATAGCTCCGGTGCCGCTTCCCACGGCCTGAAAATAGGCATCGGGGATTCGTCCTATGACCTCGACGGCCGACAGGACGGTCGTTCCCATTCCGTCTCTTCTCGCCACGTTTTTGGCTCCTCCTTCTGCGAAATAGTGAGGATCCTTGCAAAGTTTGTCTCCGAGCGCGATAGCATCATAATAATCGGTTCCTTTCGGGGTGGCAATCACTTTGACGCACGATTTGACAGGTTTTACGAACCACAGATCGTTTATGTTGTCTTCGGGTATGCAGATCACGAGAGGAATCCCGTTGTCCGAGCATACTCTGGCAAAGGCCCTTGCCGTGTTGCCGGCGGACTGGACGACGAGAACGTCCTTATGCTTTTTGGGAAGGCGCGCGCAGACGGCATAGGCTTCGGTCTCTTTAAAGGAGCAAGTCTCCATCTTTGCACCTATTTTGGGCCACCATCCCGAGAAAGTAATGTACAAATTGTTGAGGCCCAATACTTTCGCTAAATTCTTGCTTTTGTAGGTAACAGGGGCGTGAGAGTTCTTAAGCGTCCGGCAGACAGGAAGCCAGTCCGCATACCTGTAAAGACCTTTCAGATCTTCCCTTGGTGTGAACCTCTGTTGATAGACGGCTCTTACAAGGGAGGGGGAGGGAGACTGCGGATCGGAAAGCATCCATCCGTCGTCTGTAAAACGTCTGCCGGTCAGTACGTTTTCAAGAGTATAGGCAGTAGGTTTGAATGAAGTCATGACAATTATAGATTTTTAAACAGCCATGCCATGTATGCAGCCTCGCAAATGAGGAAAATGACGGCATCGAATCTGTCTATCTTGTTGTTTTTTCCTGTATATGCTGCCAAAAGCAGTATCAGAGAGCTTCCAATTAGAGCTCCCATGTCTACAAAAGTAATCGAAGCTAATGAAAGCGGGGTTATGAGAGCGGAACCGCCGAGAATGAGCAGGATATTGAAAATATTTGATCCTATCACATTTCCAAGGGCAAGCTGTCCTTTCTTTTTTACGGCCGCGACTACACAGGTGGCCAGTTCAGGGAGGGAAGTGCCGGCCGCCAGAATCGTTATTGCAATAAACTTGTCGCTGACATGCAGCATCTTGGCTATGGAAGTCGCGGAATTGACGAAGAGCTTGCCTCCGACTATGAGGGCGGCTATGCCTCCGGCAGCCATAAGAATGGATACGAAGGTGTTATATATCTTGACCTCTCCATTGTCCATGGCGGCTTCCTTTTTGCTCGATTTAAAGGCACTTATCATGTAGAGGGCGAACAGCAGCAGAAGAATCGCACCGTCCAGCCTGGTCAAAGTGTCGCTGCCTACTCCGAGCAGGGTCTTTTTCATGCCCATGAAAAGGAGAAGGACGGAAATGAAGATATTGATGGGGATTATCTCTTTCTTATTGGACTTGCTTACGCTCAGGGGAAGGATAAGTGCGGTGACTCCTGTTATCAGGAAAACATTGAAGATATTGGACCCGATTACGTTGCCTATGGCGACATCTGCGTTGCCTTCTATCGCCCCGAGGAAGCTGACGACCATTTCAGGAGTGGAAGTACCCATTCCTACAATCGTCAGTCCGATGACAAATTCGCTTATGCCGGCTTTTCTGGCTATGCTTGATGAACCGTCTACCAGAAATTCAGCACCGGCGACAATCAGGAACAGGCCGAGGACGAGAAGAATCAGATCAAGTGTCATAATGAAACAAAGTTAAATAAAGTTTTGGATAGAATTATTTAAGTAGGTTAAAATTGCTTAAGCGAAAGAGCGCACACGTTTTCCACGTGCTGCGTATGCGGAAACATGTCAACCGGCTGAACGGCCGTAATCTCGTAGCGTGTGCTCATTGCCGCAAGGTCTCTGGCCTGGGAGGCCGGATTGCAGCTTACATAGACGATTCTTTCCGGAGAGCATTCGAGTATGACTTTCACTACATCGGGGTGCATGCCGGCCCTGGGAGGGTCGATTATCATGACGTCCGGTTTGCCGTGTGCGGCTATGAAATCCGGTTTGAGAACATCCTTCATGTCTCCGGCGAAGAAAGTGCAGTTGCCGATGCCGTTGTTTGCAGCGTTTTTCACCGCATCCTCTATGGCTTCCGGAACGTATTCTATGCCAATGACTTTAGCGGCTTTGCGCGAGACGAACTGTGCTATCGTCCCGGTGCCTGTGTAGAGGTCGTAGACCGTTTCTTTTCCGCTCAAAGCGGCGAATTGTCTGGCCACTGAATACAGTTTATGAGCCTGTTCCGTATTTGTCTGATAAAAAGATTTCGGTCCTATGCGGAACTTAAGTCCTTCCATGCTTTCAGTGATGGAGTCATCTCCTCTGTAGAGTACACATTCCTGATCTGCTATGGAATCATTCAGTTTCTTGTTAATTACATAGTAGAGAGATGTTATCTGAGGAAATTCTTCAGATACGGCATCCAGAAGTTTCTTCCGTTTGTCCGGGTCGTCATAGAAAAAAACCACGATGAGCATGACCTGACCGTTTTCAGCAGTTCTGATGATCATATTGCGCAGGTATCCGCAATTGTTTCTGATGTCGAAAAAATCGTAGCCGTTTTCGACGGCGAATTTTTTGATGAACAGGCGGATGCTGTTGGAAGGTTCCCTCTGGAGGAAACATTCTTTGATATCAAGGACTTTGTCAAAAAATTTGCCTACATGGAATCCGAGTCCCGTTTTATCGGAAGGGGAGAGCTTGTCGGGATCTTCATCGGAGTAAAGCCAGCGCTTGGACGAAAAGGTGTACTCCAACTTGTTTCTATAATAAGTTGTTCTGTCAGAGGGTATTATGGGAGAAATACCGGGTATCTCCAGATGGCCGATGCGTACAAGCTGGTCATATACCTGCTGCTGTTTTGCTTTAAGCTGTTCCTCGTACGGCAGGGGTTGCCATTTGCATCCTCCGCAGACTCCAAAGTGCTCGCAGAATGGTTTAAGGCGCTGCTCGGAAGGTTTAACGATGTCAGTTATGAAGCCTTCCATGTAGTTTTTCTTTTTCTTGAAGACTTTCACGTTGACAACATCTCCCGGTACTGCGAACGGCACGAAAAGAACCGTACCGTCGACATGTGCCAGAGCTTTTCCTTCAGCGGCAACGTTTTCTATGACTATGTTGTTTAACGTGAGATCAACTTTTTTTCGCGACATGGGGAAGTTTGTTTTATATAGTAGTTAACATAATATAAATTGTGTAACAATGTGTCCGGGGGTTCATTTTCAAAAAATCAGAGCCGTACGGAATCTCAGTCCGTATGTCGTCGTATTTGATGAACGTATTGCAGATTGTCCCACAATTCCTGTTGAATATTTGTCCGTGAACGAATGCGGATGAGTGTGCGAACAGACGAGCCCGCAGCTGTAGTCCACTCCGAGCTTTCCGCCCAGTCTGTTTCTGAAGCCGAACCCTATTCCAGAACTCAATGCGTTTCTGTCGTGAGTTTTCAATGGAATTCCGCAGTAACCGTCCAGGTACAGGAACATGCGCGATTTCTTTTCTTCGCTCTGCAACAGCATTTTAGCTTCGACTCCCGTCATCAGCATTCTTATGTTCTTGCCGTACCCGGCGTAGCCTGAATGAAAACTTGTCTCCAGTTTGTTTCTGACTGACAGCCCCGCGAATACATCGAAGTCTCCGTTGACATGAGCGCCGAATTCTTTAGGGCTGTCCTCTGCAAGGAAACCTTCTCCGGAAAGATACAGCCTGTATGAGCTCGAATAGAACTGCATTGTGCCGCCGCAGCCTGCGCCGTATATGAACTTCAGCTTCATATTGCCGATGAGTTCGTCAAAATTCTTGTCGCGTCCTTGTGCGTCCGGGTTAAAGCCGAATCCGCATAGGCACGACAATAAAAGAAAAATGATCGGAAGTCTCACGGTCAGAACTGATAATTAATTGATATCTGCGGAATCAAGGCTTTGATAATACCGTTTTTATATAAAGTCAGCGAGGTGTCGTGCGCATCTTTCCCGATGACGTGAAGGCCGAGTTCGCCTTCAAGCCCGATGCGGATTGATGCACCTCCTTCTAATTTGAAGTCGTATCCGAAGTTCGTACAGAAAGCTCCCATTATGCCATAGCCTCTCCCCTTGTCCCTTACATAACCTGCTGAAACTCCGGGACCGATGAAGAAATTCCCTGTTTCCCGTCCGTCTTTGCGCTTCACTTTTCCAAGTACGCGGGTTTTGAAATAAGACATCTTGAACCCCGGACAGGTCTGCTTTCCGTCAATCACCCCGTGCAGGTCCGCCGTCAACCTCAGGACTCTGTTGTTCTGACTGCCGAAACGGTATTCGAATCCCATTTCCTTGACGGAGTACAAAAAACCTGCGTCACGCCCCTCGCAAAACATGAACGGCAGAAAAAGGCAAGTGAAGCAAATGGAAATAGTCTTCAAATAAAGTCCCATCGGAGTTCAGTTCATCATCCTTTTTTCTTGTTCTGCAAATTTAGCAATATTCGTTTTCTTTTCCTTATTTTTACGGCTGCTTTGAAACAGGTTTTCCCATAACATGTGCCGCCGGTTTGCGGTCATCCGAGGGATTCCTGGCTGTAACAATAATGTTAAGTAAGCAAACTGATTTGTTTTTCATATTGATAATGAGATGAGTTCATCGCTACCTCCCCTTCCTGAACGAATGAGGCCCAGAAACCTTGATGAATACGTGGGCCAGCGGCATCTGGTCGGAAAAGGCTGTGTTCTCCGGAATATGTTGGAGAGCGGCAAGCTGACTTCTTTCATACTTTGGGGGCCTCCCGGCGTGGGCAAGACGACATTGGCCAGAATAGTCGCCGGGGCTCTTGACAGGGAGTTCTATACGCTGTCGGCAGTGAGCGCTGGAGTCAAGGATGTCCGCGATGTGATCGATAAGGCAAAGCAGAGTCGTGAATCGGTATTCGGCGCGGCCTCCGGCTCCCCTATCCTTTTCATAGATGAAATCCACCGTTTCAGCAAGTCTCAGCAGGATGCCTTGCTCGGAGCGGTCGAGGACGGAACAGTGGTTCTGATAGGAGCTACGACGGAGAACCCTTCTTTTTCAGTCATCAGTCCCCTGCTGTCCCGGTGTCAGGTATTTGTTCTTAAGTCTCTGGATGCCGGTGACTTGGATATTCTGCTCAGACGTGCAGTCAATGAAGATGCGGTCCTTTGCAAGCTTGACATTGAAATCAAGGAAACGGACGCGTTGTTCCGTTACAGCGGCGGCGATGCCAGAAAGCTTCTCAATATTCTGGAAATCCTTGTCGATTCTGCTCACGGCGGTGAGAGAATCGTGATTGACAATGCTGCGGTATCTTCCCGCATACAAGAGAATTCAGCAAGATACGACAAGAGCGGTGACATGCACTATGACATAATATCCGCCTTCATAAAAAGCGTCAGAGGCTCTGATCCCAATGCGGCATTGTATTATCTCGCACGGATGCTGGACGGCGGAGAGGATCCTTTGTTCATAGCCAGAAGGCTGTGCATTTCCGCCTCGGAAGACATCGGTCTTGCCAACCCGAATGCTCTTCTGCTCGCAAGCGCCTGTTTCAATGTCGTTTCGAATATAGGAATGCCGGAAGGCAGGATTCCGCTGGCGGAAACGACGGTTTATCTGGCGTCATCGCCGAAGAGCAATTCCGCGTATCTTGCGGTCAATGCCGCCATGGAGACGGCGGGCAGAACTCATGATGCATCCGTGCCTCTCTATCTCAGAAACGCCCCTACAAAACTTATGGAGGAACTCGGGTACAGTGACGGCTACCTTTACGCACACGACTATCCCGGGCATTTTGTGGATATGGAGTTCATGCCCTCCGAACTGGCCGGGACGAAGTTCTATGAGCCTCAGCAGAATGCGTCGGAAAATAAGCTCAGGTCTTATCTGCAGGCATGCTGGCCGAAATATTACGGAACGGCTTCGTACGGCAAGGAGGCCGGGCGTTGAGAAAATCAGAAGGGGTATCCTACGCCGAAATGTACTGCGTAATGGTCTGATTTTATCCACTTGTCGGGAGAAATCCATCTTTTCCCCGCGTCCATGGCCGGATTGTGCAGCTGCATTCCCAAATCTATCCTTACGAGAATGAAATTGAGGTCGAGCCTGATTCCGACACCCCAGTTTGCGGCGATACTCTGCAGGAAGGTGTCTGCCTTGAGTCTGCCGTCTTCGGAATCGCTGCCTTTTCCGGCCTGCAGAGTCCAGATGTTTCCGGCGTCCAGGAAAGCCGCTCCCTCCAGTTTCCAGAACAAAGGATAGCGCAGCTCTGCATTTGCTTCAAGCTTCATGTCGCCTGACTGGTTCGGGACGCTGAAGGAACTGTCTTTTTTAGCCATGCCGGGGCCTACGCTTCTTGCCTGCCATGCCCTAAGGCTGTTGGCTCCTCCTCCGAAGAAATGCTGTTCGAACGGCAGTACGGAAGAGTTGCCGTAGGCGTATCCGGCTCCGGCAAGAATACGGGTGGCAAAAGCAAGGTTGTCCTTTCTGCCGAAGCGCCAGGTCTTTCCCAGACTAAGCTCTCCCCTGACATACTGGGAATACGGCGTGTTCCACACGATTGAAGAGCCGGTGGCATCTTTCTTCATGAGCCCGTTAAAAAGGCTGAGCGCATTTCCGGCTATGTCCATGCTGAAACGCGCAAAATGGTATGATGTCTTGGGATTGACGTCCGCGTTTGTAGTGTAATAAAGTACGGAGCCGAGTCCGAGGTCGAAGTGATTCTGGTATGCATCGGCAAGGAAAGGATTGAGTCTGAGCCTGTTGTAGAAGTCCTGATCTATTTTGAACAATCTGACGATCTTGAGCTGTACCGGAAAGATCTGGTAACTGACTCTTTTGATGCTTCCTGAGTATCCGTACGAGGCGGAGACAATCCGTCTGGAGTATTCCGGGCGGTCCTGATAATTGTAAGATGCGTTTATTTCCGTGTTGGGGACCAGTCCTTTGAACATTCTGTCCGGAAGACCGACAAAGCGCGGAAGAGCCAGTCCTGCGGCAACGCTGAGTATTCTGGAACTCACGTCCTGGTTTGGCTTGAACTGAAAATCTCCTGAAAAGCTGAGATTGAGCCTTTCGCCTCCATGGAAGATGTTGCGGTGGAAGAAAGACAGCTCCGGCGATATTCCCAACAGTCCTGACGAGTTGGAGGATGCTTCCAGATTGAATTTGAATCCCTGCTGCTTAGCCGGGGACAAGCTTATGGCGCAGTCAACTTTTGCGGAATCAGCCTTGGACAGGGATACCGTTACGCTGCTCAGCGAACTGAGCGAAGACATCCGGTTGTAGGTATTTGTCACGATGTCATCCCTATAAGGAGCTCCAGGATGTATGGTGTTGAGATTTGTAAGTACCTTCTGTTTGATTCTGAAGCTGCTCGGATAGTTTATTTCGACTTTGCCGAAATCGTATTTCTTAATCTCTTCGGCGTCTTCAGGCGTCTCGTTTCTCGTGTATTCTCTGACGATGACGTCCAGAACTGCGCTTCCGTCATGGGCCGATGTGTCCGCCTCGAAGAAATAATTGTTCTTTGAAAAATCGTAATATCCGTTTTGCTTCAGGTGAGAGGCGGATCTTTCGGATTCTTTCTCAAGTGCCGATTCGGACAGGTAATCCCCTCTTTTGACGCTGACGTATGCCGTGTCGGCAAGAAAATCCTCGGCGAAGGTGCCTCTTTCAGGCAGTAAAAAGTTAATCTCGCTTATCTTGTACCGTTTCCCTATCGTTATGTTGTATATCGCTTTGACTTTCTTTTTCCTTATGGACACGCCCGTTTCAACATCCGAGCCGTAATATCCTATGTATTCAAGATGATTTTTGATGTTTTCAGCCGACGCATCAAGCATTTCCGAGTCGTAAATGACTGGAGCGTCCCCTATTTTCCTGAGGAAACGGCCGAAAGCACCGTTCCCTTTTCCCCAGTTGTAAACACAGAGGAAAGGATTCCATGAGTTTGGCTTCTGCTTTATGTATGAATTAAGTTCATTCGGGTTGAACGATTTGTCGTTCAATATGTTGACCTCGTTTGACGTGAGTCTGTACTCCCCTTCCTCCAGCACCCTCGTCGTACTGCAGGAAAAAAATGCCGCAAGGGCGGTGAATAGAAAAAAGATGTTAAGGAGTCTGCCTTTCATACAGGTAGGGCAAATTTACTCTTAACAAACTGATTCTCCAAAAACTGCATGTCATATTTTATGTTCATTTCCGCAGGCGGAAGGCGGTTAGTTGAAGCCGTTTGTATTATCTTTGTCATAAGATTAAAATGACAAAAAGCCCATGCCATCCATATCCGCAAATCAGATAAAACTTATAAAATCGTTGTCTGACAAAAAATTCAGAGATAAATATGGCCTTTTCGTCGTGGAAGGAGAAAAGCTTGTGGCAGAAGCCGAGGCTTCCGATTTCGAGATAGAGGAGGTTTTCTACAAAGAGGAAATAGGAGAAAAGGCTATGGAGCGGATTAGTTCCCTATCCTCCCCTTCTCCCGTTCTTGCTGTCGTGAGGAAGCGTGAATGCAGGTACGGTGGAAGCGGACAGCTCACGGCCGGTCTGTATCTTGCTCTTGACGGAATAAAGGATCCCGGCAACATGGGCACCATGATACGTCTTGCGGACTGGTTCGGCATAAAGGCTGTTTATGCCGCCGAAGGTTCGGTGGACATCTACAACCCCAAGGTTGTGCAGGCCACGATGGGCTCGCTTTTCAGAACAGATTTCATGTACACCGATTTGGCGGACCTGTGTTCCCGGACAACAGCCGGCGGAGGAACGGTTTACGGGACATTCCTGTCGGGCAGGAACATCTATGAGTCCGAGCTTGAGACCGGAGCCGGTTCGCCGGTGATGATAGTGATAGGAAACGAGTCCGACGGCATTTCGGACAGAGTGGCGTCCGTGGTCAGCGAACGCATTTCCATCCCGTCTTTCCATGAAGGAAGGCCGGGATCGGAGTCTCTGAATGCTGCGGTTGCCGCCGCTGTTACCGTGGCCGAATTCAGAAGAAGGACCATTTGAAGAAATAACTTATAATCAATGGAAGAAATGAGCGATTTGCCCGTGTTTTCAACTAAGACCTACGAGTCTTTGATGCAGTATCGCATAAAGAAAGTTATGATGATATGCAGCAACTATGACGAGTTCATAATGGAGGAAGACGGCCGTATAGAGGCGCGCATAGCGAAGGAATACATGGATCTGAACATATCCAACCCGCCCTCTTTCGTATGGTCCAACACGGCGGAATCGGCCCGTGCGCTTCTGGAGTCAGATCCGGGCATCGACATGGTCATCTGCATGTACAATGAGCATGACAGGGACATATTCCCTTTCGCGGCGGAACTGAAGAAGCACGGCAGGGACATACCTTTCGTCCTGCTCATCCACTATTCGCGCGAAATACGCAAGAAGGTGACGTCCAAGTTTGATCTGGGCATAGACTATCTTTTCAGCTGGCATGGAAATGCCGACCTTATCCTTGCCATCATCAAGCTATATGAAGACAGCAGAAACGCGGACAATGACATATTGAATGTAGGAGTGCAGGCTCTGCTTCTTGCGGAAGATTCAATCCGCTACTATTCAACGTATTTGCCTGAACTATATAAACTCGTGCTTACCCAGAGCAACGAGTTCCTCAAGGAGACGCTGAACGAGGATCAGAAGAAAAACAGGAAGCGCTCCAGGCCAAAGATTCTTCTTGCGCGATGCTACAGCGAAGCCGTGGATACCTACGACAATTACAAGGGCAATTTTCTCGGCGTCATAACGGATGTGGGGATGATCGAGCATATAGGAGACCCGGCCAGCAGCGAGAATCATATCGCCGGATTTGATCTTGTGCGTTACATAAGGAAGGACAATCCGTTGATGCCCATATTGATGCAGTCTTCCCAGGGAGAACTCGAAAAAGATGCTCACGAGATTAATGTCGGCTTCCTGAAGAAATACTCGCGGACACTGTTCATACAGCTGTCCGATTACCTCCGCAATGAATTCGGTTTCGGAGATTTCGTTTTCAGAGACGGTGACGGGCGGGAATACGGCCGGGCTTCCAGCCTTGTGGAGCTGTATTCTATCGTGGATGCCGTGCCGGACGAGATACTGGTGAGCAACACATCCCGCAACATGTTCTCCAAATGGTTCTTCGCCAGAGGACTGTTCGGACTCGGGATGCGTTTCCGTGCCGAACATCACATCGTGGCCGCCGAGGCCAGGGCGTTCATCAAAGAACAGATTTATGCCTACCACAAGTCTATAGGGCGCGGCATCATAGCTCAGTTCAGTGCTGACAATTATGCGGACTATATACGTTTCGCGCGGCTGGGAGACGGTTCCATAGGCGGAAAGGCAAGAGGACTGGCTTTCCTGAACAGGCTTGTGCAGAAGTATTCTCTTTTTCATGCTTATGAAGGAATATCCATCTCCATACCGCGGATGATAGTCTTGACCTCGGACTACTTCGATGAATTCATACAGGAGAACGGTCTCCAGTACATAATCGATTCCGAACTGACGGACGATGAAATCCTGTCCGAGTTCGTTGCCTCCCGTCTGCCGGAAGCTCTGATTTCTGAACTGAGGGTTTATCTCGGGACGGTCCGCGGCCCTTTGGCGGTCAGATCCAGCTCCAAACTGGAAGACAGCAATTATCAGCCGTTTGCGGGGGTCTATTCTACCTATATGATTCCGTACATCGAGAATACCGACCGTATGCTCAGAATTCTGGACAAAGCCATTAAGAGCGTTTACGCATCCACTTTCTACAATGGGAGCAGAACGTACATCCACTCTACCGGCAATCTCCAGAGCGAGGAACAGATGTCGGTGATAATCCAGGATATCTGCGGTTCCGTTCACGGAGGTCTTTTCTATCCGATGATGTCAGGTGTGGCAAGAAGCGTGAATTACTATCCCCTGGAAGGAGAAATTGCCGATGAAGGGGTTGTGAACGTGGTCTTCGGCCTCGGCAAGGCAGTCGTTGACGGAGACAGGACATTGAGGTTGAATCCTCAGTACCCCGGAAAAATAATGCAGCTTTCACGTACGGATCTTGCCATGCGCAGCACGCAGAACATGATGTATGCGCTGGATCTGCGTCCGGGAGCTTTCAAGATATCGAAAAATGACAGCGTGAACCTTGTGAACATCCCGGTTACGGAAGCGTTGGAGCAGTGCAGTTACCGTAATCTGGTGTTCTCGACCTATGATTTTTCAAACGACATGATAGTGCCCGGAACTAATGCCGAAGGACCGCGCATAGTGACCTACGATGCCATTTTCAGATATGGCAAATATCCTGTCGCCAAGGCACTTGGAGATATTCTCAGGATATGCCGCAATGAACTGATGGGAGATGTGGAGCTTGAATTCGCGGCGGATCTGCGCTCGGACGGACGTCTGGCTCTGAGATTGCTGCAGGTGCGCCCGGTCGGCGAATACGGACTATATGACGAAGTGGATATCGACAGCCTTTCGAAGAGTTTCAAGACTGTCTATCTCTCTTCGAAAGAAGCGCTCGGCAACGGATTCATCGAAGGAATCGACAGAATCGTCTATGTTTCTCCGGAGAAATTCGATGTCCTGAAAACTCGTGAAATAGCCGACGAGATATCGGAGGTAAATTCGATGATGCGCAGCGAGGACAAGTCGTATCTTCTGATCGGTCCCGGACGCTGGGGGTCTTCTGTCCCGACGCTTGGCATCCCCGTCATATGGAGCGACATTTCCGAAGCGAAAATGATTGTCGAGTGCAGCATTGACGGACTGCGGGTCGAGCCGAGCCAGGGTACGCACTTCTTCCAGAATATCACCTCTCTGGGCGTGGGCTATGTTTCCGTGGATCTTGCGGCTGACCCCCGATCCCTCAATACCGCCGCATTGAACGGTCTCGACTGTGTCTTCGAAGGAAAATATGTCAAGGTAGCGGTTGCGCCGGCCGGCTTTACGGCATATATAGACAGATCCTCAAACCGTGCCGTAGCCGGTGTCAAGTCTTAGCATGACGGCATCGTATGCATTTACGCTCACGTGAACCGGTGTTCCGGTGTTCAGTTTGTCGCTCTGCTTTATTTCGAGCCAGTCGAAAGCATGTTGCGGAAGGTATATGTCCATGTCCGCGTCTTTGCCTGAAAAGTTGCTGACAAAAAGCAGCGTGGTCTCCCCTTTGTGCCGCAGGAAGGCGAAATGTCTGTCCTTGTCGAATCCTCTGGAGTTCAGATTGCAGTAGCACAGATCATACGTCACACCTTCCGTCACTGCCGGTTCGGAAGCTGCGAAACTCAGTACCTTGCGGTATCTGTCAAGCATCTTTCCGGAACTTTCCGACAATTGTCCGCGTCCGTGCAGGGATTCGTAGAGCTCCGTCACGGATTTTATCTGCCACCAGTCGAAAATGCTTGTACGGTTGTTCTTCCCGCTCATGCCTTCGTCATCCTGCCCTCTCTCCCCCACTTCCTCGCCGAAGTAAATCATGAACGGAGCCGTGTTCAGGAACAGTGACACGTAAAGCGCGGAGAAGCTGTGCGCCGCATTGCCGGATATTTCCGGGGAAGCGAATCTGGGTTCGTCGTGGTTTTCGAGAAAGTTGAGCATTCTGGGCTGCAGGTCGCCGAGAAATTGCCAGTTGCCCGTTATCCGTCGTGCGCTCTGCCATTCTTCCACGCTGCCTTCATCCGGACTGACATTTCTGCGTACTATGTCTTTCAGCGCATCGTAAAGTCCGGATTTGTCATAGAGCAAATCGAATCCCGTCTTGCGGATATAATTCTGATACTGGCTTTTGTTATAGACTTCGGCAATGAAGACAACTTCCGGAAATTCGGCTTTTATTTTGTCAATCAACCATTTCATGAAGCTGGAAGGAACAAGTTCCACCATGTCGCAGCGGAAGCCGTCAACCCCTTTGGCCGCCCAGAACCTTACCGCTTCGTACATCTTTTCCCAGGTTTCCGTGTAGAAGTCACAATAGTTTATCTTGACGGTGTCGTACCAGTCTGTAATCGCGGGATTGGGACTGTAGCAGTTGCCGCTGGCTTTTGCCGGATATTCATCATAACTGCTTTTGAACGGAAGTCTCAGATTTTCCCCGGGATAGTAGAAGAAGTCATTTTTCTCATCCCAGTGTTTGGAAGTGTCGTCCTTCGCCCCGAGGACAGGATGTCCGTACGCGTCCCTGCCGTCGACAACGGGCCCCGGAGATACTCTGCCATAGTCCCTTGCGACATGGTTCGGTACAAAATCCAGTATAAGTCTGAGTCCGGCCTCGTGAGTCCTTCTGACCAGATCTTCAAACTCTTCCATCCTTTTGTCGGGGTCGGATGCAAGGTATGGGTTTACATCGAAATAATCAATTATCGCATAAGGGGAGCCTGCATTGCCCTTGACCCATGAAGAATCTGACGGAGAACACCCCCGTGTGCCGCATGCGGTTGCATGGCGGATGATTCCGGTGTACCATATGTATGTGACCCCCAGGCTTTTGAGGTGGGCGAATGTTTCGGAGTCCACGGAAGCGAAAGTTCCGGTGCCGTTCTGTTCGACTGTGCCTCCCTTGACCCTGCCTCCGTTGCTGTTGCCCCATAGCCTGTTCAGCATTTGATAAATGACGAATTTCATGTTTGAAAACAGATTTGATACTTCCTGAGTGCTTATGCAAAAAGCATGAAAAAAAAGCCGGGCGGAAAAAATTTTCGCTCAGCTTTTATGAAACGTCATGAACGGACTGTCCTACCAGCCGAGTATTTTCTTGAAATCGTACCTTTCGGGGTTGCTGACATATTTTTCAGCATCGGGATAGTCTGCCTCGGTGACATACTGTGCAATGAATTCATAGTAATTGACAGCTGTTCCGCTATGGATGTCGACCATGCGGGGAGGAATCTTTCCTGTCTTGGGATCCTGAAGATCTGCGAGATACAGGGGAGAAACATTGCCGTATGAATCAACGTATACCATGCATCCGGTCTTTCCCTCGCTGAAAAGCTTGTAGACACCCATGGCCAGTTCCGTGCAATATGTAAGATCGTATGCGACAGGATCCTGGCAACGTACATCGTAGCCTATCTCCACGGGGCGGCTCTTTACTTTCAGTCCTATGGAGGCGAATTCCTTTTCAAGAAGCTCGTTGAAAAGCACGGCCTTCGATATCTTGCCGAGTTCGGGATGGCCATGCTCGTCATAAGAGAAGTGTACGCCTGCCGCGGCAGCTTCCTTGGCCACTTCTTCATTGTGGAACAAGCCTTCGGCAGCTACGATCGTGCCGTAGTCGATGCCGAGGATTCTCCTTTTGATGATGGCTGACAGGGAAAGCCTTATGATTTTGTCAAGGGTCATCTCCGTCTTGTCGAACATTTCCGGGATGATGGTCATGGGGCAATGGGTAGCCTCTCCTATTCCGAGAGCAAGGGAGCCGCAGCTTCTTCCCATCGCTGAAATCACGAGCCAGTTGCCCGAGGTTCTCGCATCTTCATATATGGTCCTGGCGAGGTGCGCACCTTCATTCTTGGCGGAGTTGTAGCCGAATGTCGGGGTGTTGTTTGGCAGAGGAAGGTCGTTGTCTATGGTTTTGGGACAGTGGATGTTGGCTATCGGATAATGCTTCTCGGCGAGGAACTTCGAAATCCTGTTGGCAGTAGAAGCCGTATCGTCACCGCCTATGGTTACAAGCAGCTTGATGTTGTTGTCTTTGAAAAGAGAAAGGTTGAAATTCTCCTCGAAATCTTTGTCGGTGGGCTTGAAGCGGCTCATCTGCAGATAGGAACCTCCCCTGTTGAAGTATCTGTCCGCCTTAAGGAAATCGATGTCCTCGGTATGGGGATTTTTGGAAAAAAGTCCCGAATAGCCGCCATGCAGACCTATAACCCTGTAGCCTTTGCTTAAAAAAGTTTTCGCAACGCTCATTGATACGGTGTTCATGCCCGGGGCAGGCCCTCCGCCGCAAAGGATGATGATTGAGTCTTTCATTCTTACTGAATTTATTTGTTAAAAATATGTTCGTCAACACGAATCATGCAAATTTACTTTTTTCAGCTAAGTAAAGCAAGTAAAAAGAATTGCCATTAATTCGTATATTTGTAAATTATAGGTTTGGCACGGCTCGAACATCGATTTGTTTATATGGACAGAGAACAGGCTGAAAAGCGGATTAGGGAACTCAGGAAAATCCTTTGGGAGAACAGCCGCAGGTATTATGTGGACAACTCCCCTTCCATGAGCGACTTCGAATATGATCGTCTCATGCGTGAGCTCGAAGATCTTGAAAAAGATTTTCCGGAATTCGTCACGCCTGATTCTCCGACGAGGAAAGTAGGGAGCGATCTTGAGCGTGAATCAGATGTTTCCGACCCGGAAGCCGGTACGGAGTTTGCCCGGTATCCCCATAAATATCCCATGCTTTCCCTCGGCAACACCTACAGCATAGCCGAGATAGAAGACTTCGCGTCGAGAGTGGCCGGAAGCATAGGCCGGGAATTTACCTTCTGCTGCGAGCTGAAGTTCGACGGCACGGCCATATGCCTGACTTACAGGCATGGCAAGCTCTTTCGTGCGCTTACGAGAGGAGACGGGACGGTCGGAGACGATGTTACGGAAAATGTCAGGCACATCCGGAACATTCCGCAGAGTCTCGTCGGTTCCGGATACCCTGATGAGTTCGAGATACGTGGTGAAATACTGATGCCTTACAAAGCCTTCGACAAGCTCAACGAGCAGAGGATCCTGGACGAAGAGCCCCCGTTCGCCAATCCGCGCAACGCGGCTTCCGGCTCCTTGAAGCTTCAGGACCCGAGAGAGGTGGGAAAAAGAGGCCTATGGTGCACTCTATATCACATTCCGGCCCAGAGCATAGATTTCAGAACTCATGACGAGGCTCTTTCCATGGCCGCTTCATGGGGACTGCCGGTTTCTGACAAAAGGAAAATATGCAGAAACATACGCGAGATAGAAGACTATATCGGCTATTGGGATGCGGAAAGGAAGAACCTGCCTTATGCCACCGACGGCATAGTGATAAAGGTCAATGAGATAGAATACCAGAGACTGTTGGGATACACTTCAAAGTTCCCCAGATGGGCCGTGGCCTACAAGTTCAAGGCGGAGCAGGCCCTGGCCAAAGTGCTGTCCATAGATTACCAGGTCGGAAGAACCGGTGCGGTGACTCCTGTTGCAAATTTGTCACCGGTGCACCTTTCCGGAACCATGGTCAGGCGGGCGACGCTGAACAATGCCGACCAGATGGCCTTGCTCGACATAAGGATAGGCGACTATGTCTATGTTGAAAAGGGCGGCGAGATAATTCCTAAAATCGTAGAGGTCGAGAAGAAAAAACGCCCGGCCGATGCGGTGAAGCCGGTCTTCCCTTCCGTCTGTCCGGATTGCGGAACCGTGTTGAAAAAAGAAGAGGATGAGGCCAGGTGGTTCTGCCCGAATTATGACGGGTGCCCTACCCAGATAAAGGGAAGGATACTGCATTTCCTGAGCAGGAAGGCCATGAATGTAAAAGCCGGAGAAGCGACCGTGAATCAGCTTTATGAGCTCGGGCTTGCAAGGACGGCGGCGGATCTGTATGATCTCGGCAAGCAGGATCTTCTCCGTATCGACGGATGGAAAGACAAATCTGCGGACAATTTTCTGGAAAGTCTTTCAAAAACCAGGGACGTGCCTTTTCCGAGAGTCCTTTTTGCATTGGGAATCAGATATGTAGGAGAGACCACGGCCAAGACGGTTGCAGAATACTTCGGGGACATCGACTCTATCATATCGGCTGACAAGGAAAGACTCCGGGAGATCCCTGATGTGGGAGATGTCGTGGCCTGCAGTGTTTACGATTATTTCAGAAATGAAAATCATCTTAATGAGATAGAAAGACTTAAAGCGGCCGGTCTTCAGTTCTCCATGGCGGGAAGGACCAAGTTCTCCGACGCTCTGGAAGGGAAAAGCATCGTCATTACAGGGAACTTCAGCGTGCCCAGGGACGAGATGAAAAGAATCATCGAGGACAACGGCGGCAGGAATTCATCTTCAGTCAGCGGAAAAACGGACTTTCTGCTTGCCGGAAGCAAGCCGGGGCCCGAAAAGACAAAGAAGGCTGCGGCTTTGGGCGTAAAGACGATATCAGAGCAAGAGTTCAGGTCCATGCTTCCCGCCGGAGCATTTCCGTCAACCGCGGATGATGGGAACGGCGGTTTTGAAGAGGGCGACCTTTTTGGAGGAATGGCATGAATCTGAAGGTCTGGATACGTCTTGCGAAGATATGGGGAGCCAAGATAAGCTTGTTTCTCACCCATGACATCTGGAATCTCAATATGGAGGACCTGTCCAGGTGGAAACGCTTCTGGATTAACGTTTACACGATGATGACAGCCTCGATAAAAGATTTCTCCGACAAGAACATCGGCATCATGTCGGCATCCCTGAGCTATTTCTGCACTCTGGCATTCGTCCCTTTTCTCGCAGTCTGTTTTGCGTTGACAAACGGTTTCGGACTTGGCGAGGTCGTGAGGGATCTGCTGGTGGAGAACATAACGGATCCGAACCTTGCCGGTCTCCTCACAAACGCTGCGGACAACATAATCCATTCGGCCGAATCGGGCGGATTCGGACTGATAAACGCGCTGATGTTCATCTGGCTCGTCATATGGATGATGATGCGTGTTGAGAAAGTGTTCAATGACGTGTGGGTCGTTCCTGAGGAGGTGCGCAACGAAAAATGGAAATACGGAATCAAGAACAGGCGAAACTTCTTCAAAAGCTTAGGAATAGACCTTACGATTCTGATGTTCGCTCCTTTTCTCATAATCTTTTTCTTTATGGGAACAATCGGTTATTCCAGACTTTTCGATCACGTGTTGCCGGAATACGGTGATATGTTCCTGAAAATAAAATCCTTCCTCGGATGGGTCATTTTCGCCGCCATTGTAGTGTTCATTTTCGCGGCGATGTACAAATTCATCCCTACCGCCAAGGTTAAATTCAAGAACGCATTCAAATCGGCCATATTGTCCGGCGTGTGTTTTACCGTTCTTCAATATCTGTATCTTGAAACGCAGCTTCTGGTAACGAGGGTCAATGCCGTGTATGGTGCGGTTGCCGCCATACCTCTCTTCCTGATATGGCTGAGAATCGGCTGGTTTATCATAATGCTCGGGGCGCAGTTCTCCTTTTCGCTGCAGAATCAGGGATTAATAAAAGCAAAGGCACAAAAATGAGTTATTCTGAATTCACTCAAGAAGACTATGAGCAGATAGCAAGGGAATACGCCGAGCTTAAAGAGCTTGCGATAAAGCGTTGCGCCAATTCCGGTGAAGTGGGCGTGGTTCAGCGGGCGTATGAGTTTGCCAACGAGGCGCATAAAAACGTAAGGAGACGCTCCGGTGAACCTTATATGATACACCCTATAGCCGTCGCCAAGATTGTCGTCGCCGACATAGGTCTAGGATACAAGTCCATAGCCGCGGCTTTGCTTCATGATGTGGTGGAGGATACGGTGATGACGGATGAGGATTTGAGGCGTGAATTTGGTGAGGATGTGGCACTTCTTGTGGATGGTGTTACAAAGCTGGAGAAGCTTCCCCTGACAAGCAGTGTGGAAAAATCCGATGCCAAGCTGGAGATGCAGGCGGAGAATCTGCGCAAGATGTTC
>CAYTYL010000019.1:0-23900 GCA_964441715.1 uncultured Muribaculaceae bacterium | reverse complement strand
GCTTACATTGATGTCGTATCTGGCATAGTAGCCTGCCATCTTTTCCCTCAGGCTCAGAAAACCCTGGCTTGGGCTGTATTCAAGAATTTTCCTGTCTATCTTTTTCAGGGCATCGAGACCTTTCTGGGGAGTCGGGAGATCCGGCTGTCCGATGTTCAGGTGATATATTTTCACTCCGTTCTTCTCTGCCTCATTGGCCAGAGGGGTGAGCTTTCTGATTGGCGATGACGGCATTTCAATGCCGCGTTTTGAAAAGCTGAGCATATGATATCCACTAAAATCCACCGCTAAGATAGCATTATTTCCTCTCTTATCTGAAGCATTCGCGGCATAAAACGAAGATTTTCTTTTTACTGATTGTGAGGTAGTAAAAATGTGCCTATTTTTGTACGAAGCGTTCGACAAGTTATTTACGAGGTAAACAACAAATTATTTTAAGTAATATGAAGAGTTTCGTCAAAACCACTTTGGCGGTCATGTGCGGCATCTTTGTCATGAACATAATAGGGGTTATCTTTTTCCTCCTTTTCATTGGCTCCGCATCGTCCGCCTTATCCTTGAATTCCACTCCCGTATTGCCTCGCGAGGGAGTTCTGAAAATGGATATGTCCAAAATTGCGTTGGTTGAGCAGCCCGTGGCCGGCGTAGACATCCAGTCAGCGTTCAGCGGAGGCAGCCGTGTGGTCCCTGTTGGCATGTGGAATGCCGTGCAGGCCATAAAATTTGCAGCTGCTGATCCGTCCGTGAAGTTCATCTATCTTAAACCTGACGGGGTTTCGGCTGATCTTGCGAATGTGGAGGAGCTCAGAACCGCGCTTGCCGACTTCAGGAAAAGCGGTAAAGCGGTCATATCATATATCGAACAGCCCACTACGGCTTCCTATTATCTGGCGAGCGTAGCCGACAAAGTTTACATGTCCGCGAATACCGGAGCGACCCCGATGATTACGGGAGTAGGTGCCCAGATGTTCTTTCTCAAAGACCTGTTGGACAAGCTTGGGGTCAATGTTCAGCTTATAAGGCACGGGAAGTACAAATCCGCCGGCGAGATGTATGTGCGCAACTCTCCGAGTGCCGATAATCTGGAGCAGAACAGGGAAATGGTCGCTTCCATTTGGAATACTGTCGCTTCCGATGTCGCCGACAGCCGCGAACTCACGCCGGAGGCTTTAAGTGCAATGGTGGACGGGCTTGTGCTCAACAATGCGGCCGACATGCTTGAGAACAGCCTTGTGGACGGTCTTCTGACAAAGGACGAACTCAGGGAACAGATTGCCGTTCAGGCTCTCAAGGAAGATTTTTCCGATGTCAGCATGATTTCTTTTTCCGACTATGCCGCTGTGTACGGCAACGGCAATCTTTCCTCCAAAAAAAGAATCGCAGTAGTTTACGCAAACGGAAATATTGTGGAAGGAGAGGGGTATGACAACGTCCCCGGTGACACCTTTGCCCGCATTCTTGCCGCACTGCGCAAGGACGATTCTGTCAAAGCCGTCGTACTCAGGGTTGCTTCCCCCGGAGGAAGCGTGCTTGCTGCGGACAAGATAAGAAGCGAGATAGACCTTCTCAGGGCGGATAAACCCGTAATAGCATCTTACGGAAATTATGCCGCATCAGGAGGATATTGGATCTCAAACAGTTGCGATCTGATTTTCACCGACAGGGTCACTCTTACAGGATCCATAGGCTGTTTCAGCATGATTCCGGATTTCAGCAAGACCGCATCGGATGTGCTCCATGTAGGAGTGACGACCGTCGGTTCGAGCAAGCATAGCTCCATGTATTCGCTCACGAGACCGCTTGACAGCGATGAAGTGGCCTATATGCAGCGTTCCATAGAAGATATCTATGACAGGTTTGTGGCCAATGTGGCCGAAGGCAGGGCACTTGATGCCGAATATGTGGATTCCGTAGCCCAAGGCAGGGTCTGGACTGGGGCCGATGCCCTTTCACTTAAGTTGGTGGATTCCATCGGTACATTGGACGATGCCGTCCGGTATGCAGCCGAGTGTGCCGGTGACCCGGACCTTTCGCAATGGACTGTCGATTCTTATCCGAGGCCAATGTCCTGGTTCGAAACCATAATGGCGGCTGTGGGGCAGGGATTCAATCCGGATGGGGATGTTCTGGCCGGTACTCCTTTCAGTTCTCTGACTTCTGCGTTCAAGGACTGGTCATGGGAAAAGTCGGACCACAATTATGCCCGTATGCCTTACGAGATAATACTCAAATAGCTTATTGGGCTATGAACTGATAGACAATGTCGCCGCTCTGACGGGCGGGTGCTTTTGGGTCGCTGGAAAATCTAGACATTCTGGCGGCCCTTATTGCAAAATCCCTCAGGCATCTGTCATCTGAGGAACCTGCATCCTGGACTTTTGCGTTTGTAACTTTACCGGCATTGTCCACCGTTATCAGCACCACGACCATTCCTCCTCCATAGCAGCGGTAAGCCGGAATCGGCAGGCTGCTTGCTTTGCGTCCTGCCAGGTTGTAGGAAACCACGGACGGTCCCGAATATGCCTCTTTGTCCTTTGATGCCTCGGAGCTCTTATTGTCAGGGACGGGGACGTAGTCTTCATCGTTCTCTTCCGGAATCTCCACTCCTTTCCTCAACTCATCGGCAAGTCGTTCTGCGTCTTCATATAGGGTGCGCGCATCGGTGCCCCTGTCGTCTTTAAGCCCTGAGCGGTCGGTCGCGAGGTTTCTGAAGACGGAAGCATCCGTCTTTCCTGCGATCATCTCTTCTATTCTTCTGCCTATCTCCTCGTCGAATGCGTTGTCTTCCTCCATCTGCCTTTGCAGTTCCTTTTCTCTTTCGCTTTCTTCCACTTTGGAAAAGTCAATCAGGAAAGAATTGGTTTTCTTTGTCACCGCCCCTATCTGGCAGGCAAGCATAATGATTATCACCGCGAGATGAACTATCACGGTGATATATATTCCGGCCTTGTCGTCTTCCGAGAGTTTTCTCATATGCGGAGGGAAGGGGAGAATGCTTAAAGCCCTTTTTGCAAGGCTCTGTCTATGGTGGTGGCTATGACATCTATCGCCACTTTGTTGTGGCCCCCGAGAGGGATTATAATGTCGGCGTAGCGCTTGCTCGGCTCTATGAACTGGAGATGCATCGGCTTCACGGTGTCATTGTAGTGCTCGATGGCGGATTCGATGTTCCTTCCCCTTTCTTTTATGTCCCTGAGGATTATCCTCATAAGCCTGTCATCCGCATCCGCGTCCACGAATATCTTTATATCCATCTGCTCTCTGAGCTTCTTGCAGGTGAAGATAAGGATTCCTTCAACGATGATTACATCCGCCGGTTCCACGGTGACGGTCTCGGTGGAAGATCTCGTGCATGTGATGTACGAATATACGGGCTGTTCTATGGTTTTCCCTTCTTTCAGATCACGGAGCTGGTCGCAAAGCAGCGGAAAGTCTATGGCATCGGGGTGGTCGAAATTGATTTTCTGCCTTTCCTCCATGGGGAGGTGGCCGGAATCTTTGTAGTATGAATCTTGCGGAATCACGACTACCTTACCGTTCAATTTCCGGGTGATAGCTTTTACTACAGTTGTTTTACCGGAACCGGAGCCACCGGCGATACCTATGACCAACATCGTTTATGACAGTTTAAAAGTCAGCGTTTTTTGGGGTTCTGGGGAACGGAATGACATCTCTGATGTTGCTCATTCCGGTCACGAACAGCAGCAGCCTTTCAAAGCCCAGTCCGAAGCCGCTGTGGGGAACGGTGCCGAACCTTCTGGTGTCTATGTACCACTCGAGGTTCTTTCTGCTCATGCCCAGTTCGTCAATCCTCCTCTCAAGTTTCTCAAGCGAGGCTTCCCTTTCGGAACCTCCGATGATTTCACCTATCTTGGGGAAAAGGACATCCATTGCACGTACGGTCTTTCCGTTGTCGTCCTGCTTCATGTAGAAGGCTTTTATGTCCTTCGGATATCCCGTCAATATTACAGGTTTTCCGAAATGCTTCTCCACGAGGTATCTTTCGTGCTCGCTCTGGAGATCCACGCCCCAATAGACAGGATATTCGAACTTTGTCCCGTTCTTGACGGCTTCTTCGAGGATTCTTATGCCTTCGGTATACTCAAGCCTTTCGAACTTCGTCCCGATTACGCCTTCCAGCCTTCCGATCAGTTCCGGATCGTATTTGTCGTTCAGGAACTGCAGGTCTTCCCGACAGTTGTCCAGTGCGTAGCGGACGAGATACTTGATGAACTCTTCCGCAAGGTTCATGTTGTCTTCAATATCATAGAAGGCCATTTCCGGCTCTATCATCCAGAACTCTGCAAGATGACGCGGGGTGTTGGAATTCTCCGCGCGGAAGGTCGGTCCGAAAGTGTAGATTTCCCCTACGGCGGTAGCTCCGAGCTCACCTTCCAGCTGACCGCTCACCGTCAGGCTGGTCTGTTTTCCGAAAAAGTCATAGCTGTAGTCGACTTTTCCTTTTTTGTCTCTCGGAAGCTGTTTTTCCAGATCAAGCGTCGTTACCTGGAACATCTGTCCGGCACCTTCTGCATCGGATTCTGTGATAAGCGGTGTGTTCAGATAGACGAAGCCTTTGTCATTGAAGAATTTGTGTATTGCGAAGGCCATGGCATGGCGTATCCTCAAAATTGCTCCGAATGTGTTTGTCCTCAGACGGAGGTGCGCCACAGTCCTCAGGAATTCAAGTGAAGTGTCCTTTTTCTGAAGAGGATATTTCATGGGGTCGCATTCCCCATAGACTTCCATCTCCTCAGCCTGGATTTCTACGGCTTGTCCGCTGCCGACCGATTCCACCAGTTTGCCTTTTACGCAAAGGCTTGCTCCGGTAGTGATTTTTTTAAGCAGCTCCTCTCCGAACTTGGACGTATCGGCGACAATCTGTATGTTGCTGATTGTCGAACCATCATTCAAGGCTATGAATTTCAGTTGTTTGTTGCCTCTTTTGGTCCTTACCCATCCTTTGGCAAGAACATCCTGTCCAGGAGTCATCTTCAACAGATCCTTGACCTTTGTCCGTAGAACTTTTTCCATCTTATTTGAAATTCAAATTTTACAAATATACTCATTCTACGGTCTTTAAAGAAATTTTTGTCTGTTCTTTATGTCTTTGAATTTCTGTTGCCGGTTTTCTTCCGCAATGCCCACTTACTCTATCGCCACACAGCCATTCCATATACAAAACGAGGGTGACTTACAAGTCACCCTCGTTCAAATATTTCAAGCAGATTATTGCTCCGCTTTTCTTGCCATATACATGATCTTAAGCGCCGAGCATCTTCTGAGCTCCTGCTTAACATCGGTAATGATACCCATTCTGACATCTTGGTCAGCTCTTATGACGGTTGTCATGAACTGACGGTCACCCTCTGACATGGATTCACGCTCTGCAGCGATGAAGTCACGGATGTCGGCTGTAGTCTTGAAAGAATCGTTGAGCTGGATACGTGCATCGGTTCCGTACTGTGACTGATACTGTCTTGTAGGTTCTCCGATGTTGATGTAGGAAGACAGGTCTTTCCTTTCGAGCTTCACAACTTCTGAAGCCTCAGGAAGTTTGACTATAACCTTGTTCTCCGTATCTCTCAACTGAGTCGTAACCATGAAGAAGAACAGAAGCATGAACACGATATCGGAAAGTGATCCGTTCGATATCGGGGGGACGTCTTTTTTGTTGTTGTTTCCACCGAATTTTGACATATCTATTCCTCCTTGATTATTTCTTAGCTACATCCTTAGGTTCAGCTTCGGATATGTTCTGAGGTATGCACTTCTTGACAATATCCTGCTGATCCTCCGTAAGACTGTTGAAAGGTTTCCCGTAGTTGGCTTTTGAGAAATCGTCTCTGAGTTCGTTGATGGCCTTTACAAGCTCATTCTGTACGGCGATGTACGCCTTGTAGCTTGTACCACGGTCATTCTGAAGCGAGATGACACCCTTTGAAACCGCATACTGTCCGTACCCTTCGATGTCCTTGGTCTCTCTTTCGGGAAGATTAGGATCATTTGTAGGGTTTGTGAGGAATTCCTTTATCTTGTCCTTAAGCTGGCTGACGTCTATGGGTTCGCTACCTGCAAGCAGCCTGTCGGCTGAGTTGATCTTCACAATGATGATATTGCGACGGTTGACCTTCTGGTCTTCAACTTTCTGATTCTTTTCAGGCATAGGCGGAAGACGGCGCTGAAGTCCTGTCTGCGATCCCATGGTTGTGGTCATGAGGAAGTAGCAGAGCAGAAGAAACGCGATATCAGCCGTTGAGCTTGAATTGATTCCAGGTGTTTTCTTTTTACTTGCCATAGCGTTTCGTGATTATTTCCTGTTGCGGATCGCAGCGTAAACTTCTCCGAAGATAATCGCCAGTATTGCGACTCCTCCTGAGAGGTAGGTGAGATTCAGAACAGTGTCAGTGAGTTTAAGCGCCTCATGGGAAGGCTGCTCCACGGAAAGACCTACAGCAGGGCTTCCGGCTGAAAGCGCATATACAATAAGTACTATCGCAGCGACTGCTACGACTCCGATGCCGAGCTTTACCAGGCTCTTCGGATTGTTCGAGGCTGCGATTGCTATGCCGACAACAATTACGCAGAAGATCGCGATGCCGACCATTATGTATGCCCAATAGAGCAGAGAATCTACAGTGCCGTAGTCATTGTCCGCTGGACTCGCGGGATATCCCTTGATGAATCCGAACAAGAGCAGTACGACGCTGATGATTATCAGCACCCACATGAGCATCTTGAAAATCTTGTTCATAGAAATTTTTGTTTAGGGATTATCGTAATGATTACTTCTTGCTGTTGTACTTGGTAAGAATATCGATGAGAGAGATTGAAGAGTCTTCCATGTCGATGGAGATGGAGTCAATCTTGGCAAGGATATAGTTGTAGAACACCTGAAGAATCATAGCTACGATAAGACCTGCGATGGTGGTGATAAGGGCGACCTTCATACCTCCTGCGACAACGTTAGGGGAGATATCGCCGGCAGCCTGAATGGCATCGAATGCCTGCACCATACCGATAACCGTTCCAAGGAATCCGAGAGACGGGGCAAGGGCGATGAAGAGGGAGATCCATGAAAGACCGTTCTCCATTTCGCTCATCTGGATGGAACCGTAGGAAACGATGGATTTCTCCACGGTGTCGACACCCTGGTCATAGCGGAGAAGACCCTGGTAGAAGATGCTTGCCACAGGACCGCGTGTATTGCGGCAGATGTCCTTGGCTGCTTCTACGCCGCCGTTGTTGAGAGCTTCTTCAACTTTCGCAAGAAGTTTCTTGGTGTTGGTTTTTGCGAAAGAGAGGTAAAGGATACGTTCTATTGCGAGTGCAAGACCGATGACAAGGCAGATGACGATCAGAGCCATGAAGCCTGCGCCACCTTCGATGAATTTGGTCTTGAGGGCCTGGTGGAGAGGAACTTCCTCGCCGGTACCTTTCAGAAGATCGGAAGCGGTCATGGGTGCGGCTGAGGCAGTTGTCTCTTCAGTCGCAGCGGGAGCTGACTGGCTCTCATCCTGTGCGAACGCATAATTTGCAGTTACGGACATAACGCCGATTACTGCCAAAAACATGAAAAACTTTTTCATAGTTGTTTTTGTGTTGTTTGAAATAATATTGATAAATAATTGTTTTTCTTTGATTGTCAAGTTTTAGTCTTGTATCCAAATCCGGTGCAATTTAGGAAATAATTTTTAAACAGCAATACTTATTTTGAGATTTCTCCCTTGATATTTCTGTGCATCATTTCTTTCACCCATTCGTTGTCCCCGCTTTTACCGAGAAGATAGAAAAGCTTTGCAAGGGCGCTTTCGACCGTGCTGTCGTAACCGCTTGTGACGCCTGCCTTTTCCAGAACTTTTCCGTTGGCGTACAAGTTCATGTCAACTTTTCCTGTAAGGCATTGAGTCACATTGACCAGAACTTTTCCTTTTTCCGCGGCTTCGCTTACCGCATCCAGAAACCATTCGGCTCCCGGGGCGTTGCCGGCCCCGTATGTCTCCAGGATTACCGCTCTCGTGCCGTTGTCGCATAGAAAATATCTTACGGCCTCTTCGGTTATTCCCGGGTGTATCTTCAGAATCGACACCCTCGTGTCCAGCGTCGTGTTTATGGAAACGGTCTGATACCAGTCAAGCGGCTTGCGGATTCTGTCGGGATAGTACCTGATGTTTATGCCCGCCTCGGCCAGAAGAGGAAAATTCGGTGACATGAACGCATTGAAGGATTCCGCATTGATCTTCTTGGTCCTGTTGCCTCTCATCAGTTTTGAGCCGAAGCATATGCATACCTCCGGCACCATCGCATGGCCTTCCGCATCTCTGGCGGCGGCAATCTCCACCGACGAGATGAGGTTTTCCCGTCCGTCCGTTCTCGGGACTCCGATCGGAAGCTGGCTGCCTGTGAAAATCACCGGTTTTGTGAGTCCGTCAAGCATGAAGCTGAGAGCGGATGCCGAATAGGACATGGTGTCCGTCCCGTGCAGGATTACGAAGCCGTCATAATCCTCATACCTGTCTCTGATCAGGCGTGCGATGGACACCCATAGTCCGGGTTCCACATCTGAGGAGTCAATGGGCGGGGCGAATGAAAAGGAGTCTATCTCGACCGAGAATTTCCTGAGTTCGGGAACTTCTTCAAGAATCTGTCCGAAGTCGAAGGGCTTTAGGGTCTGATCCGCCGGGTCCTGCTTCATGCCTATGGTCCCTCCGGTGTAGATAAGCAGGACGGATGAATGTCTGTTCATTTCAGTGAAAACAGTTGTATCGCGTTTTTTGAAGTTTGTTCGGCCACCTGTTCAACAGGAATGTTTTTGGCTTCGGCTATCTTGGCCGCTATCAAAGGTATGTAGGCGCTTTCGTTTCTTTCACCCCTGTGCGGCGCAGGCGTCAGGTATGGGGCGTCCGTTTCAAGAACGATATATTCCAACGGGATGTCTTTCACGGTTTCGGCGAGACGGGAGTTCTTGAACGTGATGACTCCTCCTATGCCCACGAGCCATGTTCCGTATTTCTGGAGTCTTCTGAATGTGTCTGCGCTGCCGCTGAAAGCGTGCAGATTGCCGTGCAGGTCCATATGGCGGCATTCTTCCAGTACTGCGAAAAAATCCTCCGTAGCGTCTCTCAGATGGATGTTTACCGGAAGCTTTTTCATGGCGGCGAGGCGAAGCTGTTCTTTCAGGGCCAGTTTCTGCAGGTCTGCGGTTTCGGCCGAGTAATGGTAGTCGAGCCCGATTTCCCCTATGGCGACGGGGGCGGAATCGAAGCGGTCCAACATGAGTCCGAGTTCTTCTTCCCAATTGTCCTTTACCGAGCCCGGGTACAGCCCGAGCATCGAGTAGAGAACTCCCGGATGCTTCGCTGAGATACGAAGCATGGAATCCCTTCCGGCGCTGTCCACGTCGGCCTGAATCATCTTGAAGACTCCGTTGTCTTCCGCCCTTTTTATGGCAGCGTCCGCGTCATCGGCGAAAGCCTCGTCATAGAAATGGACATGTGTGTCTATGTACCGTTCCATTTATCTTACAAAAGTACATATTTTCAGGTAATGGAACAATGGCCGAGCAGGTCCGTATCGATTATCCCGTCGGCTGAAAGCAATTCCGTTATGCCCGTGACTATGGAAAGCCTGATTCCCGTGAGCGAGGCGATTTCTTCGCGGTTCAGGCCGTCGCCTTCCTTTATGGCCTTCGCCACGGCGGCTATGTCCCCTGTATCGAATCCGTCGGTGTCGTTGTATTTTTCGTTTATTATTTCCGTCAGGTCTTTTTTCCTTTTTCCATGCGGTACGGCTCCGAGTCCGAGCTGCCCGGCCAAAGCTTCCGTATCGAAGACCGGCTCGGCGATTTTTTCTCTGACGAGCATGTTGCAGCCCATTGAGCGTATGTCATTGACCCGTCCCGGGACGGCGTAGATGTCTCTGTCGTAGGAATAGGCAAGCCGTGCCGTCATCATGCCGCCTCCTTTCGCTTTTGACTCCACGAGGATCACCGCGTCGGCCAGACCGGCTATTATCCGGTTTCTTCTGAGGAAATTGACGGGAAGGGGAGCGGTGTCCGACGGATAGTCCGTAATGAGCCCGCACCCCGGAGTATGAGCTATTTTTTCCGCGGTACGGATATGTCGCGAGGGATAGATACGGTCTATTCCGGTGGGCAGCACGGCGATTGTGGGCAGTCCGCAGCGGAGTGCGGTCTCGTGTGCGGTTATGTCTATCCCGTAAGCCAGTCCGCTTATTATCACCGGTTTGTCGGATGCGTCCGCCAGATTTTCTATCAGCCTTATAGTCTGCTCTTTTCCATACGTGGTCATGTCCCTTGTACCGACCACCGCCACGGCGGGACGTGAACGGAAAAGTTCCCTGTCATCGGAAACGGATTTTATATATAGTCCGATCGACGGATCCTGGCATTCCTTGAGTTTCGGCGGATACCCCTCTTCGTTTATTCCTATGAACCGTGCTCCGGCCGAGAATGTTCTGTCGAGTTCTTTTTCCGCCGTGGACAAGGCCGCCGCGGAAATCTTGTCTGCATAGGACGCATAGGCGCCGGCTGTCCTGCGGAGTGTGTCCTTGTCCATGCTGAAAAGCTTTTCCGCGCTTCCTGCGAACCTGAGCAGAAAGAGTCCGAGCCTGGGACGGAAGCCGAAGATGCAGTTCAGCGCACACATCGCGGTCTTCTCTTTATTGTACATAGGCATATCTTTATGTAAACGGTCATAAATCAGGACCGCAAAATAAAGAAAGAGAGGAAACGCAAAGGGCAGGTCCCGCATGGCCTGCCCTTGAAAATCCGGTTTATTTTACCTGAGTGTCAGGAATCCTTGCCGTATAAGAAAAAACCTTACCGGGAAGGATTATCTTTTCCCGTGTTATATTATGAGAAGTGCGTCACCGTAAGGTCCGAATTTGTATCCTTCCTTCAACGCCGTCTTGTATGCCGCCATGACCTTGTCGTAGCCTCCGAACGCCGTGACTGACATCAGCATGGTGGAGTAAGGCATGTGGAAGTTGGATACGATGGCGTTGGGGACGCTGAATCTGTACGGAGGGAAGATGAACTTGTTTGTCCAGCCGTCATAGGCGTTGACCTCATCGTTTGTGGTGACGTATGTTTCCAGACCTCTCATTACCGTTACTCCTACGGCCAGGACCTTGTGCCCCTCCCTTTTCGTACGGTTTATCTCTTCGGCTGCTTCGGGACTGATGATAAGCCGTTCGGAATCCATCTTGTGTTTGGAAAGATCCTCCACGTCCACTTTCCTGAAATGGCCTATGCCCATGTGCACCGTTATGAAGGTTTTGTTGATATCCTTCAGAATCATTCTGTTGAAAAGCTCCCTGCTGAAATGTGTTCCGGCCGCCGGGCAGGCTACGGCACCTTCATGAGCCGCAAATATGGTCTGATAATTTACGCTGTCCTCCGGGGTCACTTCTTCCTTGACCCACTTGGGCACCGGAGGTTTTCCGAGGCTGAAAAGCGTGTGCTTGAAGTCTTCGTATTCGCCGTCGTACAGGAAGCGCAGCGTCCTGCCTCTGGAAGTGGTGTTGTCTATCACTTCCGCTACAAGGCTCTCGTTTTCACCGAAATAGAGTTTGTTCCCTATCCTGATCTTTCTTGCGGGGTCCACTATCACATCCCAAAGTCTCTGCTCCCTGTTGAGCTCGCGCAGAAGGAAGACTTCGATTTCCGCACCGGTCTTTTCTTTGTTTCCCTTTAGCATGGCGGGGATGACCTTCGTGTCATTGAGTACGAAATCGTCTCCTTTTCCGAAGTAGTCTATGATGTCCTTGAATACACGGTGCTCAATCTCGCCGCTGTCTTTGTGCAGCACCATGAGCCTGCATTCGTCTCTCCATCTCGGAGGTTCCGATGCTATGTTCTCCTTGGTTATGGGGAATTGGAATTGAGAAAGCTTCATCTTGTCTGTGACCTTGCTTGATATAAATAGCCTTTCAAACGGCAAACAATATATATACGGAAAAAAATGTTTTTTGGTTCACCATGCCGTTCAGACTTTTGCGGTTTTGAACACCTCCGCAATGGAAGGATAGGTGTTTTTGAGATAGGGAGGCAGGCTTGAGCGTGCGACCCATGCCGCCTTCGCTATGTCTTCCTCTATCTGGGGCGTCAGGTCCACGGGGTCGGTGTAAAGCATTTCATACCACCAGGTATGTTTTAGATGCCATATCCCGTCCCGCTTGTAGCAATGGTCCGTTATGCAGATGAGGTTTCCGAGCTCCAGTTTCTTTACCCCCGTCTCTTCCTGCACCTCTCTCACGGCAGTTACCTCTATGTCTTCCCCCTTTTCCTGATGGCCTTTCGGCAGGTCCCAAAGGCCGTTCCTCTTTATGAGCAGATAGTCACCTCTGCGGTTGGAGACCAGTCCTCCGGCCGCGTTCACTTCTTTGAATTCAGCGCAGACTTTTCCGTACATTTCTTCAGTGTTTTCCGACGGGATGCAGACAAGGTCCGGCGAGGCGGAAGTTTCGAACATTTCCACGAGAGAGCGGATATCGAATTCTTTGCCCGGAATGAATTCGACGGCATTGGGGTCGGACAGTGCCGGATCTCCGGTCCGGCAGATGAGTATGCACCGCTGTTCAAAATATATTCTGTGGATGTGGGCCATTCGATTATTTCATTATATTTGTTCTGAGGTATGCAAAGTTACAACAAGTTTTCTTTGCCCGTTTTTAAATTTTTCCGGCTTTATGACGAAATACAGCAGCAAAAGAGGGATAGTAAGCTGCCCTCCTTACCAATTATATATGGCGTTCGCCGACATGAGGAATTTTCTTCAGTATGTGCCCGCCGACAAGAAACAGGATGTGACGGCCGACTACGACACCATAAACTTCAAAGTACAGGGATTTGACTTCGGAGTGAAAGCTTATGAAAGAGTCCCGTATTCGAGGCTCAGTTTCGTGGACAACGGCGCTCCGTTCGCCTTTAAGGTGGATCTCTGCTTTGACTCCGACAACGGCAGTCAGAACACGACGGATTTCCATATAGAAGTGGAAGCCGATTTGAACTTCATGATGAAAATGATGATCGGTTCAAAGATCAAGGACGGCCTTGACAAGCTTGTGGATGCCATGGCGGACATGTCAAACGGCAAAGTGCCCGAAGGTTTCGATCCTTCTCAGTTCAACGGCGGAGGGGATTTCTTTAAAAAGAACTGATGACGGACTCCCTGAACATTGCTTTCAAGGAAAGTCTTGAAAAGACCATAGGGGCGGACAATGCCCGCAAAGCCTTGGCCGCCTTTGAAGAAGAGCCTTCCGTATCCGTCAGGCTTAACCCGTTCAAAAAGGGGAGGCATGACTTGTCCGTTACGGAGGGTGCGGATGCCGTGCCCTGGAATCCCCACGCTTTTATATTGCGCGGGCGCCCTTCTTTTACTGCGGACCCGGCTTTCCATGCCGGTGCATACTATGTGCAGGATTCTTCGGCCATGGCGGTCGGGTATATGGTCCGCTGTTTTATGGAAGGAAAGGACCGTCCTTTCCGTGCGTTGGATTTGTGTGCCGCACCGGGCGGAAAGACAAGCGATCTTGCTTCCTCGCTTAGGGAAAGATTCGGGAATTCGTTCCTGCTCGTGGCAAACGAGGTTTCCAGACAGCGGGCCGCTGTCCTCTGTGAGAACGTGGCCAGGTGGGGCGACCCCAACGTGGTTGTGACGAGTGTCGATCCTGCCGCATTCGCCGGGTATGAAGGTTTTTTCGATCTTATCCTTGCCGATGTGCCATGCTCGGGGGAGGGCATGTTCAGAAAAGATGCGGATGCCGTCAAGATGTGGTCGCCTTCCAACGTGGCTCTGTGTGAATCCAGGCAGCGGCGTATAGTGGCCGATGTCTGGCCCGCACTTGCCGAAGGGGGAGTGCTTGTGTATTCCACCTGCACATTCAACGACAAGGAAGATGACGGCAATGTCAACTGGATTGCGGATACTCTCGGGGCTGAACCGCTTTCGTGCGGGATGCCTTTCGCGGGAATCCTTTCCACGGAGCGGGGATTCGTCCTTGTGCCCGGTTTCGTGCCCGGGGAAGGGCAGTATTGTGCCGCGCTGCGTAAAACCGGCGGGACACAATGGCGCCGGCGCGGAGGAAAAACCGTTAAGTTCAGGCAGGAACCGCTTTTGCCGGGGATGTTTTCAGAGGACATGGCTGTCTTGCGGAAAGGGGAGCTTTTCATCGCCATACCGGAGGTCATGCTTTCTGAAGCAGAAGCGCTGGAGCCGCTGCATCCTCTGATGAAAGGCGTGGCTGTAGGCGAAATGAAGGGAGGAAAACTTGTCCCCCATGCCGACCTTGCCCTTTCCGTTTCTTTGTCCTCCTCCGCATTTCCTGTCGCAGAGGTGGACCTGGCATGTGCTTTGTCATTTTTGCGTCGGGAAACTCTCAATCTTGGAGCGGACGCCGAACGGGGAGTCCTGCTGGTCGAATATGACGGTTACAGGCTCGGATTTGTGAAGAATCTGGGTGTAAGGTGCAATAATCTGCTGCCTCAAAGCCGCAGAATCAGAATGGAAATATAATCATGTGCATGAAAAAGATAGTTGCAACAGCTTTTTTTTCGCTCGTGTGTCTCGCGGCCATGTCGCAGACAACTCAGGAGGAATTCCTTGAGCGATATAATCTGCTGTCCTCCAAACTCGGAATGGACGGGGTAGGCATAGAGACACTTGTCACCAAATGGGAGGCGGCGTTCCCTGAAGATGAAAACATGCTTTCGGCGGCGTTCCTTTATTATTATGCCAAAAGCCAGACCGCGGAGACCATTTCTTCGGACAAGCCGCTCTATCTCGGAAAGTCTCCCGTTCTGTCTCTCAAAGACAGCCTCGGCAGGCCGGTGTATTACTTTGAAGATATCAGATACGATGACGAAACCTTCGGCAAGGCCCGCAGTTACATCGAAAAACTCAACAAGCTGCATCCTGACAGGCTTGAAAACAGATGTGCTGCCGTAACGGCTCTGGCGAATTATGAAAAGGGCAGTCCCGACATGGCTCTGTCCGAGCTTAAGGAATTGGCGGACAGCTATTTCAAAGAGCATCCGGCGTGGACTTATTCCGGAACTCCGGTGGATGACGAATCATTCAAGGCTCTGATGCAGGACTATTGCTACTCGTTCTTCAAGACCGGGACGCCGTCCGGATATGAGGCCTTCCGTGCTCTTTCGGAGAAGATGCTTGAATATCTGCCTGAAGATCCGCTTTTTCTCGACAACATCGGTTCATACTATCTTGTCGGAAAGAAAGACAACAAGAACGCTCTCAAATACTATAACAAGGTTCTGAAGATAAAGCCTGATGACATCACCGCCATAAAAAACTGCGTCGTCCTGGCAAGAACCTCAAAAAACGTGAAGCTGGAAAAGAAATATCTGCCTATGCTTGCCAAATACGGCGAAGACGAACCGACCCGCGAGGGAGCCAGGGTGAGGCTTGAACATCTAAACCGCGGAGGGAAGTGACGTGCCCGGCTATCTGCCGGAAGAGGAGTGTCTTTTCTTGTAAAGTTCCTAGGAATTGACGAGGTTGTGAGCGATTGCATACAGGCCTCCGGCTATGGATGTCACAGGTGTAAGGAAATTGTAGCCGAGCCATATAATGAATCCGGTATTCTTCTGCCCGAGGGACTGTCCGGCCGTGATTCTTCTGACTTCACCGAATCTGTTTCCGATTCTGTGGCCGACGGCGAATTGGATGAAGCAGCTGGAAAAAGAGACCACGGCTATCAGCAATATGGTAACCCAGGACAGCTCGCTGTAGACTAAAGCTTTGGTGGCCAATATCATGGAGAGTGTAAGGCTGACTCCCCAAATATAAAACGCCATCCATGTGTATCTGCTGAGGAAGGCCTGGAGTCCGGGAAGCGTATAGCGGATCAGCCATGCTGCCAGACATGGCATCAGAAGCATGGGAAAAATCTTTTTTGCAATCAGGAAGACGCTTTCCATGAAGCTCAGCGAGGTGGGGTGAACAAGCGGCACTACCGCAGGAATCAGGAAGGTGGACATGGCGTTGACCAAGGCTACGTATGCCATGATTTCGGCCAGGTTTCCGCCCAGCTTGTCCGTTATCACTCCTGCGGCGGAGGCTGTGGGGCAGATGAAGCAGAGCATCGCGGACTCGAGCAGAATCTTCACATCCTGGTCAGGCGTCATCGCGGCGGCAAAAGCCAGCGCAATGAAGGCGAATGCCTGAAAAAAAAGAAGATAGACATGCCAGCGGTGAGTCCTCATGTCGCGCGGGGAAACTTTTACGAACTGCAGGAAAAGCATGAGCGTTATGGAAATCTGCTGCCCTTTGTCGGTGATCGTGCTGCAGACCGGACCTATGGGGCGCAGTGCGGGGGTGAAATGGTAGATTAGGTAGAGGCTTATTCCGCATATTATGGCGACAGGAAGCATCCAATCCTTGAAAAACTGTATTATGGCTTTTCCCATGTATCCTTTGATTAGAATCGACAAAGTTCGCACAAAATAGTTAACTTTGCAAAATGGCTTTCAGAAGCTTATAATTTATCAAAATATGCGAGCAACATTAGCTATCATGTCAGCGGCTTTGGTTTTAGCGGGCTGCGGCGGAACGAGGGAGAAAGTTCCTGCCATCGATCTTTCGAATCTTGACACCACCGTATCGCCCAAGGTGGATTTTTATCAGTATTCTACGGGCGGATGGCAGAAAAAGCATCCTCTCGGAGCGGAATATGCCAGGTTCGGTACCTTTGACCAGCTTCGGGAAACAAACGTCGAAAGACTGAACGGACTGTTCAAAGAAATGACCGGACTCAGCACGGAAGACGGCAGCGATGAGCAGAAGATATCTGATCTGTACAAGATGGGCCTTGATTCCGTCCGTCTAAATGCGGAAGGCGCTGAACCCGTGAAGCGTTATCTTGACGCCATTTATGCGGTCTCCGATAAGGAAGGGCTTGTCAAGCTCATAGCGACCATGCACGATGCCGGTTCCAATCTTTTCTTCGGGGCATCCGTTTCGGCCGACCTTGACGACAGCGACTCCCAGATATTGTATATGGGACAGGGCGGTCTCGGAATCGGCAACAGGGACTATTATGTGAAAGAAGAGAATGCCTCCGTAAAGGAAGCTTACCGCACTTTCCTTGCCGCCGTATTCTCTCTGTCGGGGGCGGACGATCCTCAGCATGCTGCGGACAACGCGCTTTCCGTGGAGGACGTGCTTGCCAGGTATTCCTGGACCAATGTGCAGGAAAGGGACATAGATGCCCAGAACAATCCGAGGACAACGGCGGAGATAATAAAGTCTTATCCCGGATTCGATTTCGGCCTGTATTTCTCTCAGAGGAACATTCCTGAGCAGAAGAAAATCATAGTGGCCGAGCTTTCCTATTTCGAAGGCATGTCCGAATTTTTCGGAACGGCCGATCTGGATGCCCTCAAGGATTATGTCGCAGGTCAGTTCCTGCAGGAATCCTGCCCTTACCTGAGCGATGATTTCTACAACGCCTATTTCGATTTCTTCAGCCGCGCCATGTCCGGCGTGACACAGCAGAAACCCCGTTGGAAGAGGGCCATGGCCGTTCCCAACAGCATTCTTGGCGAGGCCGTGGGAAAGATGTATGTGGCGAGGTATTTCCCCGAGGCTTACAAGTCTCAGATGCTTGAGCTTGTCAAAAACCTTCAGACGGCATTGAGCCAGCATATCGACAATCTCGACTGGATGAGCGACGTCACCAAGGAGAAAGCCCACGAAAAGCTGGACAACTTCACCGTAAAGATAGGCTATCCTGACAAATGGAAAGACTACGGCACGCTGCGGATCGATTCCCAGAAGAGCTATCTCGAAAACATACTTGAGGCCAGCCGTTGGTATGTTGCCGACAACATGTCCAAGCTCGGCAAGAAGACCGACCGGAGCGAATGGGGCATGACGCCTCAGACCGTGAACGCATACTACAACCCGTCCACAAACGAGATCTGCTTCCCCGCTGCGATTCTCCAGCCGCCTTTCTTCAACCCCGATGCCGACGACCCCGTCAATTACGGCGCCATCGGTGTGGTGATCGGACACGAAATGTCCCATGGATTCGATGATCAGGGCAGACTGTTCGATGCCAAAGGAAACAAAACTGACTGGTGGACCAAAGAAGATGCCGAGAAGTTCAAGGCCAAGGCCGACATCCTTGCCGACCAGTACAGCAGAGTTGAGGTTCTGCCTGGAGTCATGGCTGACGGACGCAACACGCTCGGTGAAAACATAGGCGACCATGGTGGTCTCAGCATAGCTTATACGGCCATGGAAAATGCGATGCAGGGGAAAACGGCTGCACCCATAGACGGATTTACCCCTTCGCAGAGATTCTATCTTGCGTATGCGACCGTATGGGCACAGAACATTACGGATGAGGAGAAGAAAAGACTTACTCTTCTCGATGTTCACTCTCTCGCCTGCAACAGGGTAAATGTGGCTCTGAAGAATTTCCAGACCTTCTTCGATGCATTCGGCATAACGGAAGGCGATCCCATGTTCCTCCCTGAGGGCCAGAGAGTTCATATCTGGTAGAAATTGAATGTTAGCCGTTTCATAGCGGGACGACTGCGCTTTGACGAAAAGATAGCTATGCTTGCCATAGCTATCTCTTTCTTTGTCATGATTCTGGCGGTCTCCATCTCGTCGGGATTCAGAAACGAGATCCGTAAGGGTATCGCCGAGATTTCCGGTGACATCTTCATTTCCATGCCTTCTGCGGACTACTCCGGTGATGAAGCCGCGATAGACAGCGTGGGGCGTTATCTGGCCATGCTGACGGAAACTGACGGGGTGAAACGTGCAGTTCCGGCCGTTTACCGTGCCGGCATCGTCAGAGTCGGGGATATGATTGACGGGGCTTTTTTCAAAGGAATTCCCGGCGGGGGAGACAGTCTTAAAGTTTCCGTGCCGAGGTCTCTTGCTGAAAGGCTTTCTCTCGGCATCGGAGATCCGCTTCCGGCCTATTTCATAGGAAACAGAGTGAAGGTCAGGAAGTTCACCATAGACAACATCTACGAAGACGCTCTCGGAGACAGCGGCGGATATGTCGTGTTTGCAGGTATCGGAGACATGCGGAGACTCAACTCATGGGGAGAGGACAAGGCATCTGCCGTTGAGGTCATACTTGACCGTACCTGCCGGGGAAACGCGCAGATGAAGGACAAGGCGGAGGAAATCGCCATGCGGCTTCTCTCGGTGACGCCGGAAGATGAGGACGTACCCTCCGTCACTTCCGCTCCGGCCCGGTATCCCGCCATTTTTTCCTGGCTGGATCTGATAGACCGTAACGTGCTTGTCATTCTCGTGCTCATGACCGTTGTCGCAGGGTTCAACATGGTTTCAGCCCTTCTGATTCTGATATTCAGGAACACCTCCACGATCGGGATACTCAAATCCATGGGCATGGGCGATTTCTCCGTTGCCGAGATTTTCCTGAGGACTTCTTCCAGAATGGTGCTGAAGGGGATGCTGGCCGGGAATGCCGCTGCTCTGTTCTTGTGTATGATACAGGCTGCCACGCATGTCGTCCGGCTCAACCCCCACAATTATTTTGTGTCTTTCGTTCCGGTCCACGTCTCTCTGCCCTTGGTTGCGGTCGCGGATGTTGTGGCTTATCTGCTGATAATGGCAGTTCTGCTTATTCCGTCGCTTGCCGTGTCGCGTGTTGATCCTGCTGCGACCGTGAGGGCGAAATGAGCTTGAAATCTTCGTAGAAGGACAGGACGGAAAGAACGTACGCCTCGGTCTGGCTGCCTCTTATGCCTCCATACAGCATGGTCGTGTCCGACTTTGCCGTCTTGTCGTTCCTGATTGTCGCAAGTACTTTTTCAAAATCCGCCCAGGTGCGGCAGGGGAGTCCTTTCGCTTTGGCGTAACGGAAACAGTCCATCACTTTGCCTTCCCCGGTGTGGTACGCCGCAAGCATGAACATGTCCAGATCCTGCGGGTCGCAGAGTCCGTAGAACATGTTTCTGATTTTTGCCAGGTAGGCCACTCCTGCCTTTATGTTTTTTTCGGGGTCCAGCATGTCGTCGTTGCTGAATCTCCTGGCGGTGGACGGCAGCATCTGCATAAGGCCTTCCGCTCCCGAGGGGGATTTCGCGTCTATCCTGAACTGAGATTCCTTCCAGATGAGGGCTTCGAGCAGTCGCCAGTCCCATCCGATGTCGGCGGCATGACGTCTGACAAGCTCGTCATACGGACCTGCGCTGTCGAAACTTTTTCCGGAGGCAATCCTCGCCCCCGGCTCATAGGAAGGACTGAAACGTGCAAGAAGCTGCCTGTATGCGGAACTTTTGCTGAAATCCGACATCCATTCGTCAAACTCGCGCATCAGCAGTTCATTGTTTTTGTTTGTCAGCCATACCGTATTGTCCGGCATGACTTTGGAGCATATTAACCCGTCAACCGGCCCGAGGCTGTCGTTGCAGGGCATGACGGCCAGACGGATGCTGTCCCTGCTCAGATACAGCAGCACGGAATCCTTCATGGAGGAAGAGAAAATCTCCGGGGCGGAATTCATTTTTTTCCCGAGAAGTCTGACCATTTCGAAGTTGAAGCCGGTGCTCAGCCTCACTGCCGGCGGATGATGTCCGCTGAGGCAGAGGACGCAGTTGAATTCATTGTCCAGGGCTTTGGGCTTGTTCTTCTCTTTCTGTGTTATTGCGGGAACGGCGAAGAGAACGATCATCGCCGGTACAAGAAATCGGATCAGTTTTTTCGCCCTTTCGTGCATCTCCTATCTTCTGTTGCCGCCTGGAGCGGAGACATTCCGTTCACCGGAAGAAGAGCTTCCGCCTGAAGACATGCTGTCATTCTTTCTTGTCTGCAGATAGAACGGCCACCATATTCCGAATTTCAGAGCACGCTGTGATCTGATGTATCCGTCGGCACTGAAATAGTCGGCGGAATCGTTGGGCCAGCCCATGTTCGCATTGACAAGTTTGATGAAGATTGTCGCTCTCTTCCACTGCATGTTTACAAAAAGGTCTATATAAGGGCTGTTTCCGTATTTTTCCTTTTTCTGATTGTGGAACAGTCCCGATTCAGGATTGTATCCGGGAGCATACCAGCCGGAGGTGTAGAGGGTGTTCGCCCCGATCTGCATCTGGAGTACATTCTTCACCACATCGAACTGGAGATACCATTTCAGATTGAGGGCTGCGGCCGGAAGCGGAACAACGTCGTCGTTTGAGCTGAACTGGAACAATGCCTTGTTGTCGAAATGCAGTTTCCAGAGTCTGAAGTCCTTGTTTATTCCTATTTTGGCCACGCTCATCGCTCCGCTGTTCTGGTTCGCCACGGCCAGACTGTCATAATATATGTTGTCCGTAAGCAGAGAGTAACCTGCGTCTATGGAGATTTTCCAATGCGGGACGGATATTCTACCCTCTATGGAGGTCCTGGAAACCTTGGAAAAATCCTTGTCCCATTTCAGATGGTTTGAATAGTAGTGCTTTTCGAAGTAATCCGGTGATTTCAGAGATGTCTCGAAATGGGCCGATACGTTAAGCGGACTCTTTCTGTGTCTGCGGAAAGGATACATGCTGAAACCGGCATTGGCTTCCAGGGCAAAGTCGTTGCGTCTGGCTCCTGCGAAAGTGTACTGGCCCGTCGCATCCCAGCTGATGTACCTTCTGAGCTGTCCAGATGCTCCGCCATAGACATAAGTGGAGTTTTCCGCATGATTACGGGAAGGAGTGATGTATCCTGACGGGGTGAACATGTAGTAGTTCATCATCCTGTAGCCGAGACCTGCGTTCACGCTGGAGACTATCGCATCTTCCGCCCATGGCTGTATCCGCATGAACACTTTGTTTTCGAACTTCATGACTCTCAGGGAGTCGAACGAACTGGTGGGGTTGATGTAGAAACGGTCGTTGTAATAGCTCCTTCCTATTGAATCGGTGCTTCCGATGTTGTCCGTGTAGATTTTCCTGTAGACTGAATACTCGCTGTTGTGGCCTATGAATGCGGTGGTCACGTCTTTGTCTATCATTCCGCCCGCGGCCGCGACGGAGTCTTCGGGTGAAAGCTTTTTCAGGAAACTGAACGGGATTCTGTATGTCTGGTTAAGATATACGGTATTCTTTTTCAGAAGATTGTCCGCATCGGTCAGATTGACTGCAACCTCTCGCGGGCCCATGGTCGTGTCCCTTATGAAACGGGTGTCGTTGACCCCTCCGTTCTCCGCTTTCTTGACGGAATTGAAAATGTAGCCCAGATGCGCGCTGTATTTCCTGCCCAGCCAGTTCACACCCGCGAATGCCGTCCTGTTGTCCGTCGATTCGTTGTCGAGCATACCGTTGGAGCCGTTCCTGTCGTAGCTCAGGGTGAAATTCAGGGAAGGATAGATGTTCTGGGTTGTCATTATGTGGATGTTGTCCTCCTCCTGCTCTTTGTTTGCAAACAAAGTTCCCCAGTAGGCCAGTTCCGTATAAGGAGTTTTGGTGTTGTACATGTCGGCTGTCCCGGGCGAAAAGCTGTATGCTTCGTAAGGGTCGTAGAAGGTGACTCCTTCCTCGGATTTGCGTTTGAAGAAGTCCATGTACTGCATGGCTGAGCCGGAAGTCCCCAGATATATGGCGTTTACGTCCTTTCGCATGAACTTCAGGTCATTGAACCAGTAATTGTAGCTCGTGTCCATGTCTTCTGTCCTGACCGTGTTGAAATACCGGTCCG
This sequence comes from uncultured Muribaculaceae bacterium, assembly GCA_964441715.1. Classification (GTDB taxonomy): domain Bacteria; phylum Bacteroidota; class Bacteroidia; order Bacteroidales; family UBA932; genus Cryptobacteroides. The sequence continues at coordinate 1,203 of CAYTYL010000019.1, read as the reverse complement.
CATTCCACCTTATGATCCGTCTGTACTGCATCGAATCCGGAAGGGCGAAGGTTTCCAATATTCTCGGGACAGATTCTGCGATGCTGTCACGGATGGCTTTCAGGCTGTCCTTGGCGGCATATATGCTGTCGGCGAGATGCTGTTTCCTGGCCATCTTGAGATTGAAGTCGTACTTTTTCCTTTCCTTTTTGTCGAGAGAAGCGTACCACAGTTCGAATTTCCTTTTGGCGGCGGCCGAGGAATCAGCCGAATAAATGGAGTCCAGCTTCCTCCATGTCAGGCTGTCGCCCGCGTTTATCAGGGAATCTCTTGTCTGAACATGGGTAAGGGAGTCGTTCAGGGCAATGTAGAACCTGTAGCGGAAAGGATCCGTGAATCTGAGCGAATCGGGAACGCGCATGGTGTCACGCGCCGATACGGCGGCCGTATCTTCCTCCAGATCGAATCCGCCGGTAATGTCCGTGCCGGTCTTTTCTTTCCTGAATCGGGTATATACGGCAGAGTTGTCGTAGATGACGGTATCGGGGGCGACGGATGCGGTTTTTTTCACGCCTTGAAGGTCAAGCCGTCCGCGTTCCGTGGCAAATGCGGAAAGGGCCGCCGCGAAGATGACGGCTGCGGGAAAAATGAATCTCTTTAGCTTTTTGACCACAAACCGCGAATTTAAAGACTTTTTCCTTTCTTCGCAAAACTTCCTTTACCGGTCAGTTCGCCACTTCGCTCAGGAACTTGATTCTGACCAGCCTTATCTCTTCTTCTTCGCAGTCATCGAGCGCTTTGGCAGCTTCTTCCACGGAGTCGGATTCCGATTCGTACCTGAAGTAGTTGAAGATCTCATCCACGACCTCGTCGTCGACGTTCTGCCTGATGTAGTAATTTATGTCCAGCTTGGTCCCGGACTCCACTATGCTTTCAACGGCGGAAAGCAGTTCTTCCATGTCCATGCCTTTGGCGTCGGCTATGTCCGAGAAATCCATTTTCTTGTCTATGCACTGGATGATGAACACTTTGTATTCGGACTTCGCCGGGGTCGTCTTGAGGACGAAATCATCGGGGCGGACAATTTCATTCTCCTCCACGTACTTGTTTATGAGTTTCAGGAACTCTCCGCCGAATTTTATGGCTTTGCCTTCTCCCACGCCCTGACATTTCTTGAGGTCCTCCACCGTGAGCGGATACATTATGGACATGTCGTTCAACGTA
>CAYTYL010000018.1:0-24091 GCA_964441715.1 uncultured Muribaculaceae bacterium | reverse complement strand
GCGGACAAACTCATACCGCTCCTGCCCGAAGAGCCCGTTTTCGACATAAACACAAGCCTCGGCACGATAAAAGTGAAGCTTTACAGCAAGACCCCCGGGCATCGCGCCAATTTCGAGAGACTTGCCCTGAGCGGATACTATGACGGACTTCTCTTCCACAGAGTCATCGACGGATTCATGATCCAGGGAGGTGACCCCTACACGAGGGACAGCTCTCTCGTGGCCAAATACGGCCAGGGCGGACCCGGGTATACGATCCCCGCGGAGATAGTTCCCGACTACAGCCACAAGAAAGGAGCTCTCGCGGCTGCCAGAAGAGGAGACGCGGCCAACCCGGAGAGGGAGTCCTCAGGCTCACAGTTCTATCTTGTCCAGAACCCTGAAGCGTGCGCCCAGCTGGACGGACAGTACACGGTTTTCGGCGAAACCGTCGAAGGCCTGGATGTCATAGACAAAATCGCCTCCGTCGAAACGGACGCCAGGGATCTGCCCGTGAATCCCGTGAAAATCATAAGCATCACGCTTGACGAATCTTCCAGACCCGCAGCGGCGGACGGCACTGCGGTAAAATAGGCACAAGCATAATGAAACACATAAGGAACTTCTGCATAATCGCGCACATAGACCATGGCAAAAGCACCCTGGCCGACCGTCTGCTGGAACTGACCAAAACATTGGCGGACAGGGACATGGTCAACCAGGTGTTGGACGACATGGATCTCGAAAAAGAAAAGGGCATCACCATCAAGAGCCATGCAATCCAGATGGACTACATTTATAAAGGTGAGCGCTACCTCCTGAATCTCATCGACACTCCGGGTCATGTGGACTTTTCCTACGAAGTTTCACGTTCCATAGCCTCATGCGAAGGGGCCATCCTCGTGGTGGACGCGACGCAGGGCGTTCAGGCACAGACGATTTCCAATCTGTACCAGGCAATCGACCATGGCCTGGAAATCATACCTGTCCTGAACAAAATCGACATGGATTCCGCAAGACCCGATGTCGTCACGGACGAGGTGTGCGATCTTCTGGGCTGCAAGCCCGAAGACGTATACCGTGTTTCGGCCCGTACCGGAGAAGGCTGCGCTCCCCTGCTGGATGCGATAGTTGAAAAAATTCCCGCACCGTCAGGAGATCCGGACGCTCCTCTGCAGGCGCTGATATTCGATTCCGTGTTCAACTCCTTCAGAGGGGTCATAGCCTATTTCAAAGTCAAGAACGGCTCCATCCGCAAAGGAGATCATGTGAAGTTCTTCAGCACGGGACAGGACTACACGGCGGACGAGGTGGGCGTGCTCAAAATGAAGCTCCGCCCCACCGAACAGGTTTCCTGCGGCGACGTGGGCTACATCATTTCGGGCATAAAAAGCGCCGCGGAGGTGAAGGTGGGAGATACCATCACCCATGTGGAGAGGCCATGCAAAGAGGCAATAGCCGGTTTCGAGGAGGTGAAGCCGATGGTATTCGCCGGCATGTATCCCGTGGACGCGTCGAAGTTCGAAGAACTCCGTTCGGTGCTCGAGAAGTTCCAGCTCAACGACGCATCTTTCGTCTATGAACCGGAGTCCTCGCTGGCATTGGGATCGGGTTTCCGCTGCGGATTCCTCGGCCTGCTGCATCTGGAGATTGTCCAGGAACGCCTGTTCAGGGAGTTCAACATGGACGTGATAACGACGGTGCCCAACGTTTCCTACAAAGTTTTCACGACCCAGGGAGAAGTGATCGAAGTGCACAACCCCTCCGGAATGCCGGCCCCGACCCTCATAGACCATATCGAAGAGCCATACATAAGGGCGCAGATCATCTCCAAATCGGAATTTTTCGGGCCCATCATGAAGCTTTGCCTCGACAGGAGGGGCACGCTCACCGGGCAGCATTTCATCACGGCGGACAGGGTGGAGCTGAACTACGACATGCCTCTGTCCGAGATAGTGTTCGGATTCTATGACAGCCTCAAGACCATTTCCAAAGGCTACGCATCCTTCGACTACCATGTGACGGGGTACAGGCCGGCGAAACTGGTAAGGCTGGACATACTCCTGAACGGAGAGCCCGCGGATGCGCTTTCCACGCTCATCCACGAAGACAACGCCTATGAGTTCGGAAGGAAAATGTGCCTGAAGCTCAAGGATCTCATCCCCAGACAGCAGTTCGACATCCCCATACAGGCTGCGATCGGAGCGAAGATCATCGCCAGAGAGACGGTCAAGCAGGTCAGGAAGGACGTGACGGCCAAATGCTACGGCGGCGACATAACAAGAAAACGCAAACTGCTTGAGAAACAGAAGGAAGGCAAGAAGCGCATGAGGCAGATAGGTACCGTGCAGGTGCCGCAGAGCGCCTTCATGGCCGTTCTGAAACTTGAATAGACCGCAGATTCCGGAACATGAACAGACCACAGCCATGGACGTCGCGATTCTGATAACCTCTTTCAACAGGCGGGAGAAAACCCTCGTCTGTCTTCTCGACTGCTACAGGCAGATTGACTCCATGAAAGGTGACGGCATTTACGATTTCGCCATCTACCTTGCGGATGACGGGAGCACGGACGGTACCAGAGAAGCGGTGAGAGAGAGATTCCCTCATGTCCGTCTTCTGGAAGGGAACGGCCACCTGTACTGGAACCAGGGCATGAGGCTGGCCTGGAACACGGCAGCCGGGGAGAAAGATTACGATTTCTATCTCTGGCTTAACGATGACATATCCCTTAAAGACGGAGCAATCGCGGCTCTTCTGGAGAACTCCTCGTTCCTTGCAGGCAAGGCAATAATAGTCGGCACCGCTGAGGATTCTTCCGGAGCGTTAAGCTACGGAGGGAGAACCAAATCTCTGAAAATCATCACGCCGGACGAAACCATCCCCGTTCCGTGCTATTGTTTCAACGGCAATCTGGTGCTTGTCCCCAGACATGCCTACAAAATCCTCGGAAACCTGGATCCGCACTATCACCACAGTTTCGGAGACTATGACTACGGCGTGAGAGCCGCAAAGGCCGGAGTCACAAGGGTAGTCTGCCCCGGGATTCTCTGCAGATGCGACAGGAACCGCGGCATACCCAAATGGAGAGATTCTTCCTATCCGGTGAAAGAGAGGTACCGTTTCCTGCTGTCCCCCAAAGGGCGCCCGCCTAAAGAACAGTTTCTGTTCGACTCGCGCCTGAACGGATTCGTCAGGGCAGTACTGCATTTCATATCCCTCAACACGAAAGTCCTTTTCCCAAAGAGACAGCCAAAAACAAGAGAAACAAAATGAGCAAACTCGCATCCTCCCTTAAATCCATGCGCCTCAGGACTTTACCCCTGTCCCTGTCCGGCGTGTGCCTGGGCATTCTCCTCGCCGCAGCCGATTTCAAAGTTTCGGCATGGGCCGCCGTCCTCATTCTTTTGACCACAGTCTGCCTGCAGATTCTGTCAAATCTTTCCAACGAGCTCGGCGACGTGCTAAGCGGGACTGACAATGCGGAAAGGGTAGGTCCGCAGTACGGACTCAACAGCGGAGAACTGAGCGTGGGCGACATGAAAAGGCTCATCGCCCTTTTCGTAGTACTGTGCATAATATCGGGACTTGCCATGATAAGAGTCTCGTTCGGAACTCTGTTCAGCATGGAGGCGATCTGCCTGATGATGCTCGGCGCCGCGGCCATAATGGCGGCGATGAAATACACCCTGGGCAGGAATCCCTATGGCTACAGAGGACTCGGAGACGTATTCGTATTCATCTTCTTCGGCCTCACGTCAGTCCTGGGCGCATATTTCGTGGCCGCCCACACAATCCCCACGGGCTGGCTGGCACTGCCGGCAAGCGCAATCGGTTTCTTCAGCGTGGGAGTACTGAACGTCAACAACATAAGGGATATGAAGACGGATGCCGCCACCAGGGTGACGGTGGCCATGAAACTCGGCGGGAGAAGAGCGAGAATTTATCAGACTCTGCTCATCGCCGCCGGCTGGATATGCATGATTGCATTCTGCCTGGTGCGTTTCCCCGATCCCTGGCATTATCTGTTCGTGCTTACGCTGCCGCTGTACATAATCCACCTCAAAGGAGTGTGGTCGCTTGACGGGAGGGCACTGGACAAAATGCTTCCGCTGCTCGTCATGTCCACCTTCCTTTTCGCACTTTTAGGGGGATTCGGGTTCGTGGCGTTCCTGATTTTCTGAACCGCCTCATCAGGGAGTTCAGAAGATGGTCTGCACGAGGACCATATAGAAAACCGTGCCCCCCGCGATGGTGAGCAGCATGTTTTTCTTCCAGAGGTGAAGGAGCACGCACGCAAGAATGCCCGCAGCCTCCGGAATGCCGTGGCAGCCGCCTGTGACATCCACGTTCCTCACGCAATAAATCACAAGCATCCCGAACACCGCGGAGGGGAGATATCTGCTCAGATAATGGATAAACTCAGGCGTTCTTTCCTCAGAGGGGAAGGCCACGAAACTGACGAAGCGTGTGAACATCACGGCCACGGCCATGATGCCTATCGTAACAATCTGCTGTTCAACGGTCATAGGCTTGCATTTCCTGATTTAAGGGCCCTTCTGTAGGCCACGTACATGACGGACAGCATGACAATCATGGCAGGCACCATGAAGTCGGACGCGCCGAAGAGAAGCAGACATGCCGCAGAGGCCAGCACTCCCAGCCACGCCGAAGACCTGCCGTAGGGATGCTTCATGAAATCATCCATGAAGATGCTCACGAACATGGCCGTCACCACGAAATCGAGACCTTCGAGGTAGCGCATCATGCCGGCCCCGACTACGGAACCGAGACAGTAGCCCAGAATCCCGCCGCTCACCCAGTAGAGAAAATCGAGGAACGACAGCCAAAGCTGCTGATTGAAACTGCCCCCGCAGCTGTAGTTTATGGCGAAGGTTTCATCGCACATCCAGAATATCAGGAACGGCTTTCTCCAGCCGGCCCCTCTCCATCGGTCAAGCATGGAAATGCCGTAGAAAATATGCCTTGCCCCCACCATGAGAGCCATGACCAATGCCGCGACGGGATTGAACGCCCCCGTGAGCATGGTAAGGGCGATGAACTCCACCGACCCGCTGAAAACCACACATGCCATGAGAACCGGCACCCACATGGGATAACCCATGGAAGAAGCCAGAAGGCCGTACGAAGCCCCGAGAAACCAGAACGCTCCCAATATGGGGAGCGACAGACGGAAAGCCTGTTTGAAACCGCTCATTTTACACACTTCTCTAACAAGATGCTAATATACTTTTTTTTCGCGGCCCATTATTTCTTAAATTTGCCTTCCCGATACAGAAACGACAGGAGAATCTTATGCCGAAAAAAGAATTTGTCCGCAATATGTTCGACAGCATAGCCGGAGATTATGACAAACTGAACCATATCATGTCCGCCGATGTGGACAAATCATGGAGACGTACAGCCATAAAGAAAATTGCGGAGGGGCTGCCGGCTTCGCGGGAAAGTTCGATGCTGGACCTTGCCTGCGGCACAGGAGACTTTTCCATCGCCGCCGCCAAGAGAATCCCCGCGTTGAAGATAAGCGGAGCGGATCTCTCGGAAGGAATGCTTGAGGTGATGCGGAAAAAAGTCATGGCCGAAGGTCTGCAGGGGCGGATAAGCATGGCCACGGGAGACGGGGAGAATCTCTCCTTCCCCGACGGCAGCTTCGACAGGGTGTCCATAGCATTCGGGATAAGGAACTTCGAGAACAGGGAGGCGGGACTGAAAGAAATGAACCGCGTGCTCAGACCCGGAGGAAGGCTCGTTGTGCTGGAGCTGTCCGTTCCGGAAAATGCGCTGATCAGAGGCATCTACAAAGTTTATTTCACCAAGATCATGCCCGCTTTAGGCGGAGCCGTGTCCGGAGACAAGGGGGCTTACAGATACCTTCCGGCGTCCGTGCTGCATTTTCCGGGAAAGGAAGAATTCCTCGGTGAAATGGCACGCTGCGGATTCATCAAAACCGGCCACAGAGCTCTTTCATTCGGAATATGCCGCATGTATTGGGGTGAAAAAAAACAGGGATAGGTGCGGCCCATCCCTGCAAAGTGCCCGGAGCCGGGCTCGAACCGGCACGTCTTTTAAAGGACATTGGATTTTGAGTCCAACGCGTCTACCAATTCCGCCATTCGGGCAAAGACGATTCGGCAAAGATAAATTCAAATCCTCTAAATATCAAATTTTTTATCCCGTGCTCCATTTGACCCCGCAGATTTACCCAACAATCCTTAACTTTGCATCCTAAGGTTTCTGAACGGAAATGAAAGACATCTTCATAGAACATGACGGAAAGACGCTGAGCGTGGTCCGCTCGGGCGAAAAAATCGCCGATGCGGTCTCCTGCCTGGACCGGTATCCCTCGGTGTACATAGTCTGCGACCGTGCCGTGGAGGCTCTCGCAAGAGAACTGAAGACGGACAACATAAAGGGAATAAAGGCTGTAGATGCCGACGAGAACCGCAAGAACATGGAGACGGTCCTGGACATATGCTCATGGCTGCTCGACAAAGGCGCGGACAGATATTCCATGGTGCTGGCCGTGGGAGGAGGAATAACGACCGACATGGCCGGATTTGCGGCTTCGATATTCAAACGCGGAATCCGCTTCGCCTACATCCCCACCACTCTGCTTTCACAGGTAGATGCCGCGATAGGAGGAAAAACGGGGGTAAACTTCGCGGGACTGAAGAACATGCTCGGAGTCATCCGCCAGCCGGAATTCACCTACGAATGTCCCGAGCCGCTTGAAACCCTGCCTTACGATGAATTCAAAGGAGGCTCGGCCGAGATGCTCAAAACCTTCATGATAGAGAACAATGACGACAATTACGGCAAGGCTGTGAGATGCCTGAGCGGCATTTACGCCGCAGAGGACAAGGCACTCGCCATAAAAAGCCGCAGAGCCGTGCTCCTGGAGCTGATCCATGCGGCGGCGGCCGTTAAAGCCGGAATTGTGGGCAGAGACCAGTTTGAAAAAGGCGAAAGGCGCAAGCTGAATCTCGGACATACCTTCGCCCATGCGATTGAAAAAGAATCGGCATACGGCGTATCCCACGGAGAGGCCGTCTCCATAGGCATGGCAATGGCAGCTGAACTGTCCGACAGGCTCGGAATCACGGACGGAAATCTTGCGGAGAGACTGCGCGCCGATCTGGAATCCTGCGGTCTGCCGGTCAGATGTCCGGTGGAAAGGACAAAACTTGCCGCCGCCATGGAAAAGGACAAGAAAGCGGAGAACGGAATCATGCATTTCGTTCTCATGAAAGGCATCGGCGACGTGATTATCAAGGACATGAATGTAAAGGAGGCGCTATGATCTGCGTAAGCATACAGAACCGTACGCTCGAAGAAATATTCGGGATTCTGGAACGGCCCGAAGTCGAGATGGCCGAAATAAGGCTCGACCGGTGCAATCTTTCACAGGACGAGATTGAGGAATTGTTCTCGGAAAGCGACACTCCCCTCGTGGCCACATGCCGGATCGGCGGAGAAATCAGCGCCTCCCGGGCCGAAGCCATGCTGCTTAAAGCCATACAGGCCGGAGCGGCCTATGTGGACATAGAGATAGAAGCCCCTTCCATGATGTCGAAACGGATACGGCGCGAGGCCGCGGAATGCGGGACGACTCTTATACGTTCCTACCACGATTTCAGGGGCACGGATTCAGCCGAGGCCCTCAAAGCATTGACGGAAAAGTGCCTGGGACTCGGGGCGGACATAGCCAAGATCGTCACCACGGCAAACTGCGCCGAAGACGCGCAAAGGGTCATGGGACTGTACGATGACTTCGAGCCGGGCCGGCTGCTGGCTTTCTGCATGGGAGAGGCAGGAAAAGCGTCCAGGCTTGAATGCCTGAAAAAGGGAGCTCCCTACACCTACGCCGCCATGAACAGCGAAGAGGCGGCCGCACCCGGGCAATGGCCTGCGGCGGAAATGTACAAAGCCCTGTACGGAGAGCGGAAACCGGTAGGCAGGCAGCTGATTAAAATGCCGTCATCCAAGAGTTTCGCCCAACGTGCGATACTGGCCGCAGCCCTGGCCGAAGGGACGTCCACGCTCAGGGGCTACACTCCATGCGGAGACAGCGAGGCGGCGATTTCCGCCGCACAGGCCCTCGGCGCCGCCGTGGAACGCGAAGGAGACACCCTCCACATAAAAGGCATCGCCGCACACAAAGGTTCGTTCACGGCCGGTTCCATACACAGCGGAGAATCAGGGCTGCTCACAAGGATGCTGACCCCCGTGCTTGCCGCCGTTTCCGACGGTCCCGTACGGATAAGCGGCGAAAAAACTCTGGTTTCCAGACCGTTGAAGGGAGCGAGAGAGATTATGGAAGCCTTCGGGGCAAGCATCGTTCCGGACAGCGGAGAAGAAACCGTGAAGGTTCCGTTCACCGTCAAAGGTCCTCTGAAAACAGGACATACGGAAATTTCCGGCAAGGACGGCTCACAGCTCATTTCCGGACTGCTGACCGCCCTCCCTTTGGAAAAGGAGGACAGCGAGATTTTCGTCACTTCTCCAAAGAGCATCCCGTACATTTTCATCACCATAGACGTTCTGAAAAAATTCGGCATACGCATAGGAAGTGAAATGGAGGGCGGAGAAGAATTCATGGAAAGCCACGACTGGAATCTGTGCGACGGCATAAGCCTGAAGATCAAAGGCGGACAGAAGTACAAGGCAGCCGACATGACGATAGAGGCCGACTGGAGTTCCGCCGCCGCATTTCTCGTGGCCGGAGCCGTGTTCGGGGAGGCGAACCTTTCCGGTCTCGACACCTCGTCCCTGCAGGCGGACCTTTCCATAATAGACATACTCGCGCAGGCCGGAGCAAGCATTTCGCAGGAGGACGAAAGCGGAATCCTGCACGTGCACAAAGCCCCGCTGTACGCTTTCGACACCGATGCGTCCAACTGCCCCGACCTGTTTCCGGTGATATCGGTGCTGGCCGCCTTCTGCACAGGAGTCAGCCACATACAAGGTGCCGGGAGGCTGTCTTCCAAAGAGAGCGACAGAGGCAAGGCCATCGTGGACATGCTCACGCAGATGGGAGTCCCCGCCAGGATAAAGGACGGGACCATGATCATCCGCGGCATGTCTCTTGCACAACGGCTGCTCGGAGGCAAACTGCTCAAAGGAGGGAAATACAGCTCAAGCCACGACCACAGGATGGCCATGGCCCTGACCGTAGCGGAGCTTGGAGCGGACAGTCCCGTCGAGATAGACGACAGGGAATGCGTCTCCAAATCCTTCCCCGATTTCATGCAGACTTTTGAAAAATTCAGGAATATATGAACAGCTTCGGAAGAAAATTCAGAGTATCCATCTTCGGCGAATCCCACGGAGAAGCCTTGGGAGCCGTTCTGGACGGAGTACAGCCTGGCATATCCCTCACTGCTGAGGATTTCATGAAAGACATACAAAGACGCAAAAGCGGAAAGAAAGGCACCACTCCCAGAATAGAGGACGACCTGCCGCAGATACTGAGCGGCGTCTACAACGGACACACCACCGGAGCTCCGCTCACGATAGCATTCCGCAACATGAACACGAGGTCCTCGGACTACAAGCTCTTCAACGACGTGCCGCGTCCGGGACATGCAGACTACACGGCCAGCATCAAATGGCTGGATTTCAATGATCCGCGGGGAGGAGGACACTTCTCCGGAAGGCTTACCCTGCCTCTGGTAGCGGCCGGAACGGTAGCCAAGAAGATGCTCGGCTACAGCATATCGGCAAAATTGATCGAGGTCGGCGGCGTAAGCAGGGCGGACGCGCTTGCAGGCATGGAAGAAGCCGCGCTGCCCGACGGGGGCGTAGACGAACGGAAAGAGCTGAGCGACTCCGAAATCTGGGGCAGGACTCTGGATGAAGCTCTCAAAGAAAAAGACTCGGTGGGAGGAATCGTGGAATGCACCGCCGACGGAGTGCCCGCAGGGCTGGGCGAACCTTTTTTCGACTCGGTGGAATCCCTCATCTCCCATGCGGTGTTCGCCATTCCGGGAGTCCGCGGGATTGAGTTCGGCGACGGATTCAAAGCCGCACGCATGAAAGGCTCGGAGCACAACGACCCTTTCGACAAGATAGGAAACGGCAACATGAACCTGCACATCAACGTCAGGCCGTCAAAGAACGGAGCGGGCGGAGTGAACGGAGGGATAACCAACGGGAATCCCATCGTGTTCAGGGTAGCTTTCAAGCCCACCTCAAGCATAGGCAAGGCGCAGACCACCTTCAATTTCGCCACGGGACAGCTGACCACCCTCGAGATTCCGGGACGCCACGATGCCTGCATCGCGCTCAGAACCCCCGTAATCGTGGAAGCGGTGACAGCCATAGTCCTCGCGGATCTAACCAGATTGCTTTAGAACCATGGACTCAGCGCAGGAAAACAAAATCATAAAAGACTTCACATCCCAGGAGTACAAAGAAGGCTTTGTCACCAGAATCGAGCAGGATTACGTGCCCAAGGGTCTGGATGAAGAGATAATCAGAACCATATCGTCCCTGAAGGGAGAACCGCAATGGCTGCTTGACTTCAGGCTTGACGCATTCCGCCGCTGGGAAAAGATGCCCATGCCCGAGTGGGGCCATCTGGACATGCCGCCCATAGATTTCCAGAACATCATCTACTATGCCGCTCCCCGAAAGGACAAGGACAGGCCCAAGGAGATAGATCCCGAACTGGAAAAGACGTTCGAGAAACTGGGAATCCCCATCAATGAAAGGAAAGCTCTCGCCGGAGTGGTCGCCGTGGACGCCGTATTCGATTCGGTGTCAGTAGCCACCACATTCAGGAAAACGCTGGAGGAGAAGGGCATCATCTTCTGCTCCTTTTCCGAAGCGGTAAGAGAGCACGGCGAACTGGTCCGCAAGTATCTCGCATCGGTAGTACCTCCAGGTGACAATTTCTTCGCGGCTCTCAACTCGGCGGTATTCAGCGACGGGTCATTCTGCTACATTCCCAAAGGGGTGAAATGCCCGATGGAACTCTCCAGCTATTTCAGGATAAACGCTTCGGGTACCGGACAGTTCGAAAGGACTCTCATCGTCGCGGACGAAGGCTCATCTCTTAGCTACATGGAAGGATGCACAGCCCCGATGAGGGACGAGAACCAGCTGCACGCCGCCGTAGTGGAGATAGTGGTGGAAAAAGATGCGGACGTCAAGTACTCCACGGTACAGAACTGGTACCCGGGAGACGCGAACGGTAAGGGGGGAATCCTCAATCTCGTAACCAAAAGGGGCATCTGCAAAGGCTCCGGAGCCCATTTGAGCTGGACACAGGTGGAAACGGGCTCGGCAATAACATGGAAATACCCTTCGACCATACTGAAAGGGGATTACTCCTCATCGGAGTTCTATTCGGTGGCCGTGACCAACAACTGGCAGCAGGCCGACACGGGGACCAAGATGATACACATAGGCCGCGGCACCAGAAGCCGGATAGTCAGCAAAGGCATATCCGCAGGCCACAGCCAGAACAGCTACAGAGGCATGGTCATGATGGCGGGCAGCGCCGAAGGGGCAAGGAATTTCTCCCAGTGCGACAGCCTCCTCATCGGATCCAAATGCGGTGCGCACACCTTCCCCTACATCAGGAGCGCCAACCCTTCCGCCACCGTAGAGCATGAGGCAACCACCTCCAAGATAAGCGATGAACAGCTGTTCTACTGCAATCAGAGAGGCATTTCGCCCGAAGATGCCGTGGGGCTCATAGTAGGGGGCTATTCCAGGGAGGTGCTGAGCAAGCTTCCCATGGAGTTTGCGGTGGAGGCGAGAAAGCTTCTCCAGGTTTCACTTGAAGGTTCAATAGGATAGAGGCATGAACATTCTGGACATAATATCCGCAGTTCTCGGACTTACGACCGTGGTGCTTGCCGGCAGACGCTCGAAATACAACTTCTGGGTCGGATACATATACAATATCTTCCTCTTCGTCCTGTTCTGGAAACAGCATCTTGTGGCGGCCATGGTGCTTCAGCCCGTGGCTTTCGTCATCAACGCATTCGGCCATTGGAGATGGACGCACCCCAAAGCGGAGGAGAAGAGCAAGGAAGACGGACTTCTCAAGGTGTCCAGGCTCGGCCGCGGACAGATAGCCGCAGCGGCGGCAGCGGTCGCCGTGCTCGGAGCAGCCTGGGGATACGTACTGAAGAACTGGACACAGGACCCTCTCCCATGGCTCGACTCCTATGTTCTCATGCTGACGTTTCTGGCGCAGTACCTCTCCGCGCAGAAAAAATGGGAATGCTGGGTCGTATGGCTTGTCGTGAACCTGTGCAACCTCGCGCTCTACCTTCTGTCCGGACTCAGATTCATGCCGGTAGTGAGCGTCCTGTATCTGATCAACGGGATATGGTCTCTTTACAGTTGGAAAAAATCATTTGACAATGAACGGTAACATATTGCTGGAAATAAAAGATCTGCATGCCTCCATAGGCAGCAAGGAGCTTCTCAAGGGAATAAACCTCGTGATAAGGAAAGGCGAAATCCATGCCCTCATGGGACCCAACGGCGCCGGGAAAAGCACTCTTTCCTCGGTTCTGACAGGCCGTCCGGACTACAGCGTCACTTCCGGGTCGGCGACATTCCTCGGTAAGGACCTGCTTGCCATGAAACCTGAGGAACGTGCATGGGCAGGACTGTTCATGTCCTTCCAATACCCCGTGGAGCTTCCCGGCGTGTCCATAAGCAACTTCATCCGCACTGCGGTGAACGCCAAGAGGAAAGCCGGCGGACTGGATGACATGAAAGCCGGAGATTTCCTCAAGATGATGAAGGAAAAGATGGACTTTCTGAAAATGAAGCCCGAGTTTGCCAAGAGAGATGTGAACGCAGGATTTTCCGGCGGGGAAAAAAAGAGGAACGAGATATTCCAGATGGCCATGCTGGATCCGGTGCTCGCCATCCTGGATGAAACCGACAGCGGGCTTGACGTGGACGCGCTTAAAATCGTGGCCGACGGAGTCAACGCCCTGCACACTCCCGAAAAGGCGGCCATCATCATCACGCATTACCAGAAGCTTCTGGAATATGTCGTCCCCGACGTGGTCCACGTCCTGAAAGACGGTAAGATAGTGGCCACGGGAGACAAATCGCTCGTGGACTACATAGAGGCAAACGGATTTGACAAGTTTTAACCGCCGCTGAAAGATGAAGGATTACGGACATTACATGGCGGAGGCGCTCCCTTCAGGAGAAGATGTCATCACGGTCCATGCCGGAGAAAGCCTCGAAGACGTCTTCATCCTGAGCCGGGACTCGGACAAGCTGCCGTACCGCAGCATAATAGCGGAGCGGGACTCCATCATCCGCCTCTGCATAGTGATTCTGCCCGGCGTAACGGCGGACGTGTCACTGCAGCTGTACTTTGAAGGCGAGAATTCCGAAGCCGTGCTGAGCGGAGTCTATCTCTGCTCCGGCAACGAAAAAGTGAACATCAGCACAAAAGTTCTGCACCGTACCGGAAAATGCCGCTCGACCCAGCTGTTCAACGGCATAGCGGGAGGCACGTCACATGCCGGCTTCTACGGCACCATAACGGTGGCGCCGGATGCGGAAAAAACGGAAGCATACCAGTCGAACCACAATCTGCTCGTATCGGACAAGGCGAAGGCGGACACGAAGCCGCAGCTCGAAATCTATGCCGACGACGTGAAATGCTCCCACGGAGCCACGGTCGGCAGCCTGAACGCCGACGAACAGTTCTACATGCGTTCACGCGGCATCCCGGAGGAAGAAGCGAAAGTGCTCCAGATGATTTCATTCACCGCACCCGTCCTGAAAAACATCACCGACGCGGCCAAAAGGGAGGAAACGGCAGAACTGATTGAAAGACACATAAGAGCGATATGATCGGACAGCCCAACGTAAAAATCAACATCGGACTCGATATCCTCAGGAAACGGGAAGACGGGTATCACGACATCGAGACCCTTTTCGTCCCCTATTTCCGCATACACGACACCCTCGAGGTCATAGGCGGAGACTCCTGCAGCGAAACCTCCGCATACATCGCGGAACGCTACGACCACGGCTCGCAGATTGCCCAGGCAATATCGCCGGACGGCAAGCTTATGATTACCATAGCCGGAGAAAAAGCTGTCGGCTGGAATCCTCTGGACGACCTGTGCGCGAAAGCCTACAGGATTCTTTCGGATGATTTTAATCTCGGTCCGGTAAAGATTTTTCTGGAGAAAAAATCTCCGGTGGGAGCCGGGCTCGGCGGAGGCTCCTCAGACGCGGCATTCACGCTCAAAATGCTGGACAGCCTGTTCGGACTCGGACTCTCCCGCAAGGAGCTGGCCTCATACGCCGCAAAACTGGGCAGCGACTGCGCTTTTTTCATCTACGATACGCCCATGTTCGGAGAAGGAAGGGGCGAGATTCTCACTCCATTCGACATGGACGATCTGGACTGCGGACAGGACAGCGTCGGGAAAGATTGCCGGTACAGGGTGGAAGTGGCCGTCCCCGAGGGGATAAGCATATCCACGGCCGAGGCCTATCGGGGTGTCCGTGCCGATGACGGAAGGACAAGTCTCCTCGAAAGACTGCGCACACCTGTGGAAGAGTGGAAGAATGTTCTGGAAAATGACTTCGAGAAAACGGTTTTCACCCTTCATCCGGAACTGAAGAAAATGAAAGAGTCCCTCTACGAAAGCGGCGCCGTATATGCCTCCATGAGCGGCAGCGGTTCGTCATTGTTCGGGATATACAGAAAATAGACAGTACAGATGCATCACGAAATCACAATAAAAAATCTTGCCGGACTCGATGCGGCGGCGGAAGAGTTTCTCAAGGAAACGGGCGACAGACGCATCATCGCCTTCTACGCTCCCATGGGAGCCGGCAAAACGACCTTCACGGCCGCGTTGTGCAAAAAGCTCGGGGTGAAGGAAGACGCCGTAAGCTCCCCTACCTTCGCCATAGTGAACGAATACCGGACAGGTGACGGCGGCACAATGTATCATTTTGATTTCTACCGCATAAACAAAGAATCGGAAGCATTGGACATAGGTCTCTACGACTACCTGGACAGCGGACGTACGTGCATAATGGAATGGCCGGAAAACATAGAAGGCCTTTTGCCGGACGACACGCTGAGAGTAACCATAAAAGTCAATCCCGACCAGTCCAGAACCCTCAGCTGGGACGACTGACACTCCTCGGCACGGCGGCGTCCCCCCCCCGGAGCGCGCACCGGCGGCAATCTCCGGAGCGACACACCGGCGGCAATCTCCGGAGCAACACACCGGCGTCAATCTCCGGAGCAACACACCGGCGGCAATCTCCGGAGCGACGCACCGGCGGCAACCACACGGCACGCCGGTCACAGCACCCCGTCAAGAAAACGGAAGCTTGCCGCCTCAGATATATGCGGAGGCTGAATTGTCTCGGAGGATTCCATGTCCGCAATGGTCCTGGCGATTTTTATTATCCTGAAAAAAGCTCTTGCCGAAAGTTTGTGACGGATCATTATCCTGTTCAGAAGTTCTCCGCAGCCGGGCGACAAAGGACAGTATTTCCTGACCTGCCTATTGTTCATTTCCGCATTGACCGATATCGCCTCGTCCGCAAAACGCTCAAGCTGAATCCGTCGTGCTTTCTCCACCCTGGCTGCGACTGCGGAGCTCGGTTCGGAGGCGGCCGGACGCAGGATCGAAGACGGAGGCACGCTGTGCATCCACACCTGGATGTCTATCCTGTCAAGTATGGGCCCTGAAAGCCGGCTCAGGTACGCACGCCGGACTCCCTCCGTACAGACGCATCTGTTCCCCTCGCCATAGTACCCGCAAGGGCATGGATTAGCTGCAGCCACGAGCATGAAAGAAGCGGGGAAGGTGACCTTGGACCCAAGTCGGGACACCGTCACGCAACGGTCTTCAAGCGGAGCTCTCAATGCCTCGGATACCGCTTTGGGCATCTGAAGGTACTCATCCAGAAAAAGGACGCCTGACTGAGCCAGGGACACTTCTCCGGGCATGATGTTGCCGCCGCTGCCTCCGCCTGTCATGGCGGCAGGCGAGATGCTGCAGTGCGGTGCCCTGAAAGGACGCCTGCGCATGAGTCCGTATGATCCAAGACGCTTGCCGGCAACTGAATATATCTTGCTGACCAGGGACGCCTCTTTCCTGTCCATGGGAGGAAGTATTCCTGCAAGAGCCTTTGCCAGCGAAGTCTTGCCGCAGCCCGGAGAACCTATCATCAGCATATTGTGGCTGCCGCAGGCGGCGATTTCAAGAGCCCTCTTGGCACTTTCCTGGCCGCTTATCTCGGAAAAATCCACCATATCCTCCCCTGCTCCGGCCGCCTTGCCCGCATCCGACTCCGACCCCGCATGAAAACCGTGGTCCGTTAAGGTTTCCTTTACCCCCGCCCTGTTTTTTATAAGCAGGCAGGAGACATCTTTTTCTTCGCGGAGCACCTCAAGGGCCTCCTCAAGGTTTCTGACCGCATAGATGTCAAGCCCTGAAAACTCGGCGGCTTCCATCGCGGACTCGAACGGCAGTATGCAGCCTTTGTATCCTGAGCGGAAAGCCATCTCGGCAAAGGGAAGAGCGCCTGTCACGGGACGAACCGATGCGTCCAGCCCCAGTTCCCCCGAAATGACATACCTGGCGCAGCCGGGCAAAGATGCCTGCCCCGAAGCGGCAAGTATTCCGGCCGCTATAGGCAGATCGTAACCGCTTCCCTGTTTGCGGACGTCCGCCGGAGCAAGATTGATGACACTCTTCCGCCCCGGAATGCGGAAACCGAGGGACTGCAGCGCCGTCGAGGTCCTCAGAAGGCTCTCCCTGACCGCAGCGTCGGCAAGCCCGACGAGATGTATTCCGATTCCTCTTTCTATGCTGACCTCCACGGACACGGGCAAGGCCTCTATTCCGAGGCACATCGCAGTATTGACATTTACAAGCATATGACGCATCTTTTGACGACCGGGGGCAAAGCTCGTTCATTTAATCCCGGAACGGAAAAAATCCGCCACGGCAGGAAGCATTGCGCCAACAAAACGGAAAATCTTACCGCCGTTTTATTTTTTACCGGATAAAAGAAAATCCCATAAAAAAGTTTAGCTGATTATTATCGGTTTAGTTTAAATTTTACTTTGATTTGCGGTTTCACTTTGATACATTTGCATCCGAAAAAGAAGAACATAATGTCCAATTCCATTATCGTCATTTCCCTCGTCGTCCTATCCCTAACGGAGCAAGGACTGAGAAAGTGCGCATGAGCAATTGGATACATGATACTTAAAAAAGCCTTTCTCAGTCAATCGAGGAAGGCTTTTTTTATTTGGACGGAAAAAAGAAGTTGTCAATATAGTACTATGGAAATGAAACATCAGCTGCGCAGCTCCATAACGATGGACGGCAGACGAATGGCAGGGGCCAGGGCTCTGTGGCTTGCCGCAGGAATGAAAAGGGAAGAAATGGGGAAACCCGTAATAGCGATAGTGAATTCCTTCACCCAGTTCGTCCCCGGACACACGCATCTGCACGACATCGGGCAGATTGTCAAGAAAGAGATAGAGGCGCAAGGCTGCTATGCGGCTGAATTCAACACGATTGCAGTCGACGACGGCATAGCCATGGGACATGACGGCATGCTGTATTCCCTGCCCTCCAGGGACATTATCGCAGACAGCGTGGAATATATGGTCAATGCCCACAAGGCCGATGCCATGGTTTGCATAAGCAACTGCGACAAGGTGACTCCCGGCATGCTGATCGCCGCGATGAGGCTGAACATCCCTACGGTTTTCGTTTCCGGCGGTCCGATGGAAGCGGGCAGACAGGGCAAGGCGAGGCTCGACCTGATAGACGCCATGGTGAAATCGGCTGACAGAAGCCTGAGCGACGAGGAGGTCGCCGAAGTGGAGGCACATTCCTGCCCGGGCTGCGGATGCTGCTCCGGCATGTTCACGGCCAACTCCATGAACTGCCTCACGGAAGCGATAGGTCTCGCCCTGCCCGGCAACGGTACGATAGTGGCCACACATGTCAACAGGGAAAAGCTCTTCCGCAAAGCCGCACATCTCATAGTGGAAAACGCATGGAAGTATTACCGTGACGGCGATGAAAGCGTGCTGCCCCGTTCCATAGCATCCCGCAAAGCTTTCCTCAACGCAATGTGCCTGGACATAGCCATGGGCGGATCGACCAACACCGTACTGCATCTTCTCGCAGTCGCGCATGAAGCCGGAGCGGACTTCACGATAAACGACATAGACACCCTTTCCGGAAAAGTCCCTTGCCTGTGCAAAGTCGCGCCCAACACTCAGATCTACCACGTGGAAGACGTCGGCCGGGCGGGCGGAGTCGTAGCCATAATGAATGAACTCGCCAAAGGCGGTCTCGTGGACACCTCCGCAAAAAGGGTGGACGGCATGACCCTGGCGGAAGAGATAGACAGGTTCTGCATCGACAGCCCGCATGTCTGCGAAGAAGCCAAGTCCATATACAGGAGCGCCGCCGCCGGGAAGTTCAGCGTAAAGATGGCCTCCCAGGAAACATGGTGGGATTCATTGGATCAGGACCGCGAAAAAGGATGCATCAGGGATCTGGCTCACGCCTACACCAAAGACGGAGGACTGGCCGTCCTGAAGGGGAACATCGCCTTGGACGGATGCGTAATCAAGACCGCCGGCGTGGACGAGTCCATCTGGAAGTTCTCCGGGCCGGCCAAAGTGTTCGACTCACAGGAAGCCGCCTGTGAAGGCATCCTCGGAGGCAAAGTCAAAAGCGGCGACGTGGTGGTGATTGCATACGAAGGGCCCAAAGGCGGTCCCGGAATGCAGGAGATGCTCTATCCTACTTCATATATCAAATCCATGCATCTCGGCAAGGAATGCGCCCTGATTACCGACGGAAGGTTCAGCGGAGGCACCTCCGGACTCAGCATAGGCCACATCTCTCCTGAAGCGGCCGCCGGCGGAAACATCGGGCTCGTCAGAGACGGAGACATCATAAGCATAGACATCCCCGCAAGGAGCATCAATGCGGACATTTCCGAAGAGGAGTTTGCCCGCCGCCGCGCCGAGGAGGAGAAACGCGGCGCCAAAGCCTTCACTCCCCCGTTCAGGAAGAGGGAAGTGTCAAAAAGCCTCAAAGCCTATGCAGCCATGGTCAGCTCGGCAGACAAAGGAGCTGTCCGCATCATAAAAGACTAAGTATGGAAAAACAAAAGATCACAGGAGCCGACATAATGCTCCAGGCATTCATTGCGGAAGGCGTAGATACCATGTTCGGATACCCGGGCGGCGGCATCATGCCCTTTTACGACAGACTGTACGATTATTCCGGCAAGCTCCGCCACATACTCGTAAGACACGAACAGGGCGCCATCCATGCGGCTCAGGGCTATGCACGGGCCAAAGGCGTTCCCGGCGTGGTCACGGTCACCTCCGGACCGGGCGCCACAAATGTCATCACAGGCATAGCCGACGCCATGATAGACTCCACGCCTCTGGTCGTCGTCACAGGACAGGTCGGCGCTGCGCTTTTAGGGACGGACGCCTTTCAGGAAACCGACGTAATAGGACTTACGACGCCTATCACAAAGTGGAACTATCAGATCCGCAGGGCGGAGGATGTCGCATGGGCGGTCGCGAGGGCATTCTACATTGCCCGCAGCGGAAGGCCTGGACCCGTGGTGCTGGACATAACCAAGGATGCGCAGGTGGGGCTGGCTGATTTTGACTACAAGCCATGCAGCTTCATAAGAAGCTACGATCCGAACCCCGTCGCCGCTCAGGACGACATAGAAATGGCCGCCAGGATGATAAATGAGGCGGAAAAACCTTTCGTAGTGTTCGGACAGGGCATAATACTGTCCCATGCGGAAGAAGAGCTCAAGGCTTTCCTCAGCAAGACCGACATCCCCGCCGGTTCCACTCTGCTGGGGCTCAGCGCCATACCGTCCGATTTTCCCGGCTACATAGGAATGGCCGGAATGCACGGCAACGTGGCGGTGAACGTCATGACCCAGAAATGCGACCTGCTGCTGGCCGTGGGAATGAGGTTTGACGACAGGGTTACGGGCAAGACTTCCGAATATGCCCGAAACGCCAAGATAATACACATAGACATCGACGCCTCCGAAATCGGAAAGCTCATAAAGACGGATCTCGGGATTGTCGGCGACGCCAAGGACGTGCTTTCACGTCTGACGGAGCTTGTCGAAAAGAAAGACCGCAGCGAGTGGAGGACAGTGGCCAAGATGTGCTATGCGGTAGAAAACAACAAAGTCATCAATCCCGAACTTCATCCCGGAGGAGGACACATCAACATGGGCGAGGTCGTGGACACGGTCGCCGACGTTACCGGAGGCTCCGCAATCATCGTGACCGACGTGGGCCAGAACCAGATGATAGGCGCACGATACTCCCGTTTCACCCGCAGCCGCAGCATGATAACTTCAGGCGGACTGGGCACGATGGGCTTCGGCATCCCGGCCGCGATAGGAGCGAAAATCGCCCTCCCGGACAGGCAGGTCTGCCTTTTCGTAGGCGACGGAGGTCTCCAGATGACCGTGGAGGAATTCGGGACGATACTTCAGGAGAGGGTCGGCGTAAAGATCGTTCTCATGAACAACAACTGGCTGGGCAACGTAAGGATGTGGCAGCAGCTTTTCTACAACAGCCGCTACTCGTTCACCAGAATGATCAATCCCGATTTCAAGGCCCTTGCGGAAGCTTACGGAATCGAATACGGAGAGGTGCGCGAAAGGGCTGAACTGAAAGGCGCCGTGGAAAAGATGTTCGCCGACGACAAGGCCTGGCTTCTTAATGTGGAGGTCAAGGAAGCGGGAATGGTGTTCCCGATGGTGCCCCCGGGCAAAGGAGTCAGCGACATTATGTTGAACGAAAATGATTGGTTTGATTATGGAGACTAAGTTATACGAAGTTACGGTCTATTCGGAAAATCAGGTCGGACTGTTGAGCACCATCGCCAACACCTTCACCCGAAGAAGCATAAACATAGAGTCTCTCAGGGTGTTTCCCTCCGAAATAAAGGGCATACACAAATTTACCATCAAGACCCGCACCACTGCGGACGAAATCGCCGTCATCACCAAACAGATAGAAAAGAAAGTGGACGTGCTTAAAGCCTTCTGGTACGAAGATGACGAACGCAGCTCCAGAGAGTTGGAAACCGTAAGGGCCCTGATAGACGAAAGAATGAAGAAATCTACAAATAAATAATTTACACTATGGCAGTTATGAATTTCGGCGGAGTGAATGAAAACGTCATCACCCGCGAAGAGTTTACTCTTGAAAAAGCAAGGGAAGTACTTAAAGGCGAGACTCTCGCCGTCCTCGGATACGGTGTGCAGGGCCCCGGACAGTCCCTCAACCTCCGCGACAACGGATTCAACGTAATCGTCGGCCAGCGTCAGGGAAAAACCTACGACAAGGCGGTAGCCGACGGCTGGGTTCCCGGAAAGACCCTTTTCAGCATCGAAGAGGCATGCGAGAAGGGCACAATCATCATGTGCCTGCTCTCGGACGCTGCCGTGATGTCCGTATGGCCTGTCATCAAGAAGCACCTTACCGAAGGTAAAGCCCTCTATTTCTCACACGGATTCGCAATCACCTGGAGCGACCGCACAGGCTGCGTTCCTCCCAAGAATGTGGACGTCATAATGGTGGCCCCCAAAGGCTCGGGCACGTCACTGAGGTCCCTGTTCCTCGAAGGCAGAGGAGTCAATTCATCCTACGCGGTCGAGCAGGACTACACGGGCAAGGCCTTTGACCGCACGATAGCCCTCGGCATAGGAATAGGTTCAGGCTATCTCTTCGAGACCACCTTCAAGCGCGAAGCCACATCCGACCTCACCGGTGAAAGAGGATCTCTTATGGGTGCCATCCAGGGTCTGCTTCAGGCTCAGTATGAAGTTCTCCGCGAGCACGGACACTCGCCCAGCGAGGCTTTCAACGAGACCGTGGAGGAACTCACGCAGTCGCTCATGCCGCTCTTTGCCGAAAAAGGCATGGACTGGATGTATGCCAACTGTTCCACAACCGCCCAGAGAGGCGCTTTGGACTGGTATCCCCGCTTCCATGACGCCGTAAAACCCGTCTTCGAGTGGCTGTACCTCAGCGTCAAGAGCGGTCAGGAAGCCCAGATTTCCATAGACTCCAACTCCAAGCCCGACTACCGCAAAGGTCTTGAGAAAGAACTCAAAGCGCTGCACGACAGCGAAATGTGGAGAACGGCCGAAACTGTCCGCAAACTGCGTCCCGAAAACGAAGGCAAGTAAAAGAGATGACGGACAAGAATAAAGTTTACGTATTCGACACCACGCTCCGCGACGGCGAGCAGGTACCCGGATGCCAGCTGAACACGGTTGAGAAAATCCAGGTTGCCAAAGCTCTCGAGGAGCTTGGCGTCGATGTCATAGAAGCAGGATTCCCCATTTCAAGTCCCGGCGATTTCAACTCCGTAGTGGAGATATCCAAAGCCGTGACATGGCCCGTAATCTGCGCTCTGACAAGGGCTGTGGAGAAGGATATCGACGTGGCCGTGGAGGCCCTCAAATACGCCAAGAACAAGAGAATCCACACCGGAATAGGAACTTCGGACTCACACATCAGATACAAATTCAACTCGACGAGGGAGGAAATCATAGAGCGTGCCGTCAAGGCCGTGAAGTATGCCAAGAAATATGTCGAGGACGTTGAGTTCTATGCGGAAGATGCCGGAAGAACCGACAACGAGTATCTCGCACGGGTGGTCGAAGCCGTCATAAAGGCCGGTGCCACCGTGGTGAACATTCCCGATACGACCGGCTACTGCCTTCCCTCCGAATACGGGGCCAAGATCAAATACCTGATGGAGCATGTGGACGGAATCGACAATGCGATTCTCTCCACCCACTGTCACAATGACCTCGGAATGGCCACAGCGAACACCATGGCCGGTCTCATCAACGGAGCCCGCCAGTGCGAAGTCACCATAAACGGAGTCGGCGAGAGGGCCGGAAACACCGCGCTTGAGGAAGTTGCCATGATTCTGAAATGCCATCATGACATCGATCTTCATACCGGACTGAACACAAGGAAGATATATCCTCTGAGCAGAATGGTGTCCAGCCTTATGAACATGCCCGTTCAGCCTAACAAGGCGATAGTCGGAAGAAACGCCTTCGCACATTCTTCCGGCATACATCAGGACGGAGTGCTCAAGAACGCTTCCACCTACGAGATTATCGACCCGCGCGACATAGGACTCGACGCCAACAACATAGCCCTCACCGCAAGGAGCGGCCACGCGGCTCTGAAATATCGTCTCGAAGTGCTCGGAATCAAGCTGTCCGACGAAAAACTTGACAAGCTCTATCAGGATTTCCTGAAACTTGCCGACAAGAAGAAAGAGATCAACGACGACGATCTGCTCATGCTGGCCGGAGTGGAAAGGAACGAGAACCATCACGTGAAACTCGATTACCTGCAGGTCACCAGCGGCCTCGGAGTACGTCCGGTAGCCAGCATAGGACTTGACATAGCGGGTGAGAAGTTCGAGGCCGCGGCAAGCGGAAACGGACCTGTGGACGCCGCCATCAAGGCCCTCAAGCAGATCATAAAGAGGAACATGACCATAAAGGAGTTCACCATCCAGAACATCACCAAAGGTTCGGATGACGTGGGCAAGGTCCACATGCAGGTGGAAAGCGACGGCCATGTATACTACGGATTCGGTGCCAACACCGACATCATAACGGCCGCGGTCGAAGCGTACATAGACTGCATAAACAAGTTCAAAAGTTAATGCGATGAACACTCTTTTTGATAAAATCTGGGATGCCCATGTCGTTGACAAGATCAAGGACGGGCCTACCCAGCTCTATATAGACAGGCTGTATTGCCATGAGGTGACAAGCCCGCAGGCCTTTGAAGGATTGAGGGAGAGAGGCATAGGCTGTTTCCGCCCGGAGAAGATATTCTGCATGCCGGACCACAACACCCCGACCCACGACCAGGACAAGCCCATAAAGGACCCTGTCTCCAAGAAACAGGTGGACGAGCTGATGAAAAACGTCAAGGATTTCGGCCTGACATGTTTCGGCATGATGGACCCCCGCAACGGCATCATACATGTCG
>CAYTYL010000017.1:5266-24506 GCA_964441715.1 uncultured Muribaculaceae bacterium | reverse complement strand
ATTAGAGGGAGTCGAACCCCCGACCCTCTGCTTGTAAGGCAGATGCTCTGAACCAACTGAGCTATGCTCCCGATTCGGCTTTCGCCACCTTTCTTCCGTAAAGGGACTGCAAATATATGGAAAGTTTTTCCTCTTTCCAAAATAATTTCTCCAAAAAGGGAATTTGAAACATCAAACCGAAATAATATTTCATTTATATTACAAAATTATTTCATTAAAGTAACATTTTTCATTACCTTCGCAGCGCAGAGATTAAACAGAGCACTGCTATTACCTTATTTCAAACAAATCAATCTATTTATCATGGAACAACACCAAAACTTTTTTCATAAGCTGGCTACATCGCTTATGATTTGCTTGGCATTGCTTTCCGCAAGTACGGCATTCGCCCAGAATGTCACGAAAGGCAAGGTCACGGACAGCGCGGGGATGCCAGTGATAGGAGCGACCGTAATCCAGCAGAACACGCGGAACGGAGTAAACACTGACGCGGACGGAAATTTCCGCATCAGCGTCCCGGAAGGAGCAATGCTTGAAGTATCCTGCATAGGATATATAACCAAAGAAGTGGCCGCCGCGGCCGAGCTGTCGATCGTCCTCGATGAAGACAGCGAGATGCTGAACGAAACGGTTGTCATAGGCTACGGAACGCAGCGCAAAGGAGATGTCACCAGCGCCGTGGCCAGCGTAAAGGAAGACAATTTCAACACAGGACAGATGATCGATGCGGGAGATCTCATTCAGGGCAAAGTTGCCGGACTGACAATCGCCAACGGCAGCGGAGACCCTAACGCCACTTCCACGATACGCCTGCGCGGTGTCATCTCCATGGAAGGAAGCCAGACTCCGCTCATCCTTGTGGACGGAATTGAAGGAAGCCTGCAGACCGTAGCCCCTGAAAGCATCGAAAGCATCGATGTGCTCAAGGATGCTTCCGCTGCCGCGATTTACGGCACACGCGGAGCAAACGGTGTGATCATCATAACTACCAAGAACGGACGCAGAGGCGGAAACACGGCAGTGAAGTACTCAGGCTACGCAAGTCTGACGAATTTCGCCAACACTTTGGATTTCATGAGTGCCGAAGATGTCCGCAACGGCAACACCGACCTGACGGACAAGGGTTTTGAAACTGACTGGCTGAAAGAGATATCGAGGACCGCTTTCTCCCACAACCACAACGTCAACATCAGCGGAGGCCTGGAAAACACCTCCTTCTACGCCGATTTCACGTACCGTGACACGCAGGGGACAATAATCGACACCTACCGCAGAAGCCTGAACCTGAACGCCGGGGTGTCGCAGTGGATGTTCAACGACATGCTCAAGCTTTCGATAGACGTACAGAACAGAATAGTCAAAAGCGACATAGTCAGCTCATCGACGGCTTACCATCAGGCGATCCTGCACAACCCCACGGAACCGGTAAAGAATGACGACGGCTCGTATTACGAGAATTTCAGCGCATCGAACTACTACAATCCGGTCGCGTACATAAAGGGCCGCGACGGCTACAACAAGAACAACCAGACACGCATCACGGGCAACATTACCGTAGAGCCTGTAAAGGGCTGGCAGACCAACCTGAAACTTGCCCTTGTGGACGCCACCGGATACACCGACGAGTTCCGCAACCAGTACGACTACCAGAACATCAACTACGGCTACACCGGACAGGCTACCCTGAGCCACTCGGGCACAAGGCAGAACCTCCTCGAGCTTACTTCAAATTACAGAAAGGACATAGGTAAGCACCGTGTGGACGTGCTCGCAGGATACAGCTACCAGTATGACGACTACAAGCATTTCAGAGCATACAACAGGGAGTTCCCGAACTATTTCTTCGGCACAGACAACATAGGACTCGGCCGTGCCCTGAAGGAGGGCAACGCCTCCATGGTATCCTCAAGGACGGACAGCCACCTCATAGGTTTCTTCGGAAGAGTCAGCTACGGCTACGACAACCGGTACAATGTCCTTCTAAGCCTGCGTCACGAAGGTTCTTCCAAATTCGGAGAGAACCACAAATGGGGAAACTTCCCTTCCGTTTCAGCCGGATGGAACATCCAGAACGAGGATTTCATGAAAGACATCCGATGGATCGACGAACTTAAACTCCGTGCAGGATACGGTGTTACCGGAGTCATTCCCGGTGATTCATACATGTCCCTCACAAGGTACGATTATGACGGATATTACTACTCGGACGGAAAATGGCTGGCGGGAATGTCCATAGCTTCCAACCCCAACCCCGACCTCAAATGGGAAAAATCGAAAGAGTTCAACATAGGACTTGACGCAATGTTCCTGGAGGGACGCATAGGATTTTCTCTTGATCTGTACAACAAGACGACAAGCGACATGCTGTACTGGTACAAGGTCCCTACCCCTCCGAATCTCTATGACCAGACTCTGGCCAATGTCGGAAAAATGACCAACAGGGGAATAGAGCTCGCCATCAACGCGGTTCCCGTGAAGAACAGGGACTTCCAGTGGGACATGGACCTGACGTTCTCCCACAACTCCAACAAACTCAACAACCTGTCCAACGACCTCTACGAGACTGACAACTACCAGTACAACGGCGGATTCGGAGACTATTCATCCGCACGCACTCACCGGATGGAAGTAGGCAAGAGAGTGGATCTGTGGTACGGTCTGAAATCCGTAGGAGTATCTGCCGACGGCAAATGGATGATAGAGAATCCCGCGACCGGCGAGGCCGAAGAATACAATGTCAGAATGGACAACAACGACGATTACTGCCAGGTTCTGGGCCATGCTCTGCCCAATCTCTACTTCGGCATGAACCACCGTCTGAAATACCGCGGCTTCGACCTGAACCTCCAGTTCACGGGACAGTTCGGATTCAAGATTCTCAACGAAAACAGAGTCCTGTATGAAAGCTACTATTTCACACAGTACAACCATCTGAAATCCCTTATGGACGCCCCTTACAAAGACGGGAACAAACTGTCGCGCAACATGAACTCGAAACAGTGGACCAGCGATCATCTTGAAAAAGGAGATTTCCTGAAGCTCAAGAACGCGAGCCTGGGATATACCTTCAATCTCGGCGACGGCGCGGTTTCAAAATACATTCAGGCGGCAAGAGTTTACGTAGCCGGCACCAACCTGTTCACAATCACCAAGTACAAAGGATTGGATCCGGAACTGTCAAACAGCGACATGTGGTATTTCGGACATGAGTTCTCAAGCAACTACCCTCCTGTCCGGACCTTCACGCTCGGCGTAAACCTCACTTTCGGCGGCAGCAGCCATGTTAAATAATCAAGGGAATACAATATGAAAAAGATACTGAACTCGATTCTGATAGCTTCCGCTGTATTGCTTTCGTCATGCACGGATTTGGACGAGACGATATACAGCCAGATAGCGGCGGAAAAATATGAATTCACGGACGATGACATCCAGGCCATGCTGGCATCCGCATACGACTACATACATGGGGTCTATGCAGAATTCAACGGAATGGGCGACATCGAAGAATCCACCGACATGTGGTGCGTTCCGTCCCGCCTGGGAATAGGCTGGGGAAAATACTACATTCTCCTGCACAAGCACACATTCAGCAACGGCATCAGCCACATGCGCAATTTCTACTCCAACGCCTACTCGGCCATAACCGAATGCAACAGGATGATGGAGATGGATGCCATAAAAGACAACCAGGTGGCCTACAACCAGCTGCGCTTCTTCAGGGCTCTCATGTACTATACCCTGTTCGACAACTTCAGGAACATTCCCCTCGACACGTCATACATCCATCCTGACGGATGGGTCCCGACTCAGGCGGAGCCGCAGGAGACATGGGACTTCATAATCTCGGAACTGTCCGCCATCAAAGGCAACTGCGGAGACGACAACGGCTTCGGCGTGGTGAACAACTACTGCGTCAACATGCTGCTCGCCAAAATGTACCTCAACCATAACGCATGGTTCAACAACGATTCCGACATGAGCTATTACCGGAAAGCCCTGAACGAAGTCAACGATGTCATAGGATCGGGCAAATATGACCTTGCGCCGAACTATCTGGACAACTTCAAGCAGGACATCTCTTCCAGCCCCGAGGTAATACTTGCCTTCCCCTTCGAATACCCTTATTCATACGGCCTCAACTGGGCAGGCCTCTGGCTCGCAGGCCCCAACCGCGCGACTTACGGATACACAAGCTGGGCGACTTCGGGCGCGGGGGCGATTCCGCAGTTCATAGAGACCTATGACAAGGACGACCAGCGTCTTACCGACACATGGTTCTGGGGACAGCAGTATGACCAGAAAGGCAAGGAAATCGAAGGATGCAGCTACTCGATAGAATTCGGCAGCATTGACGGTGCCTACGAATACGAAGGCGCACGTTGCCACAAGTATGAGATAGGCACCGGCCCGGTGGGCACATATTCCACGGACCTTCCCGTCTTCCGCTATGCCGACGCATTGATGATCAAAGCTGAATGTCTCCTGCGTCTTGGAGAGAACGAGGACGAGGCGGCGGCTCTGGTCACCCAGGTACGCAACCGCAACTTCAGCAAAGCTCCCGGCAAGGCCGCTGTAAGCGCCGAACAGCTCAAAGGCGGAAGCCGCTACAAATACGGGCTGCGCTATAACCTGAACATAATGGGCGACGAGGCCAAGACAGCCGCAGGCCAGAAAAACGAGTGGATTACGACCGATGAAGGAGGAAACGACATCATACTCGGCGGACTTCTCGACGAACTCGGATGGGAATTCATGGGCGAGTGGCACCGCCGTCAGGATCTTATCAGGTTCAAGATGACCAACGGCCAGAACGTATGGAACGGCAAGTCATGGTTCTGCAAACGCAGAGTCGAAACCATAGACAATGTCGACGACAACATATTCCCGTTCCACAGCGGCACGCTTGAGGCCAACACATACCTGACTCAGAATCCGATACGTAATGTAGACTAAACAGCGCACATCCGCTCCGTGCGGATGGATGAAAAGAGAAGCTGTTCCGGAAACCCTTGCCAGACAAGGCTCCGGAACAGCTTCAATCATATTCGCCGTCTAAAGACTGCGCGGCTACTTCGTCATCTCGACGAGCTGATCGACAGGGGTCACATAAAGATCCATGTGCCCGTGTCACGGTTCCAGAAGGCGACACGCCATTTGCATCCTCTCCACCACTCTTCCGGAGCCTGATCGCATACGACATATCTTCCGTCGGGTGAGCAATTGTTGTGGCACGCCCCCGGAAGTTCCGCCCATGATTTCTGCTCTCCGGTAGCCAGGTCATAGTGGTAGATCCAGTCACCCTCTTCAAGCTTGCCGTGTCCGCACCATGAAACGCCCTGGCCGTCATCGTCCCAGATTTCATGGGATGCGAAATTGCGGGCCTCCGCAGGAATGAGAGTCTTGGAACCTTTTCTTACCAGCCACATTCTCGGATACCATCCGGTCTCTTTCTGATATGCCTGGCCTTCGGCCTCCCAGGCGCTTTCCCATGCCACCATGGCAAGAGAGTCATCGGCGGGATTCAGCTGTCCGTGGTTGCAGTTCCATGTAGTTTCGCCCCATTCGTCCCAGGCTCCGCTCTTCAGGTCAAGCATGCCCTGGATAAAGCGCGTCCTTCCGTCCGGGGATCCGTACTTCAGTGCATAGGAGACGACTCCGGAGACGGGGTCCACCCTTTTCTCGAACAGCTTGGATTTTTCGGGCGATTTGATTCCCGACGTGCAGGCAGCCAGCGCAAACGCACAAAGCAGACCTGAGAATTTGGTTAAATGTTTCATGACGGGCGGAAAACCGCCTTAAAGATGAAAAAGCTATATTTGTATTCAATGTCTGCCCTGTCCGTGCGGCAGACATGGCACAATCTGCGGACAATATCCGGCTCCAACAGAAACACAGATAGATATGAGAGTGGTGATACAAAGGGTTTCTTCGGCCTCGGTAACGATAGACGGCAAAGTCAAGTCTTCCATCGGCCCGGGACTTATGATCCTGCTCGGCGTCGGAAGAGACGACTGCCGTGAGGATATCGACTGGCTGGTGAGAAAGATAACGGCCATGAGGATTTTCAACGACGACGCAGGCGTCATGAACAGAAGCGTCATGGATATGGATGGCGAAATCCTTGTGATAAGCCAGTTTACGCTCATGGCCTCCACAAAGAAAGGCAACAGGCCGTCATACATCGCCGCCGCAGGACACGAACTCGCCGTTCCGATGTACGAACAGTTCTGTTCCGCCCTGTCACAGGCCGCGGGACGAACGGTAGCGACCGGGGAATTCGGCGCCGACATGAAGGTCGCTCTGGTGAACGACGGCCCGGTGACCATCTGCATGGACAGCAGAAACAAGGAATGACTCGGACGGAGGTTTCCGCATAAGCTATGACGGAGCTTACGGCTTCGAGACGGTCAGCCGGCGGCTCTCATCGGAGACGTCAGGACATCATACGCTTCGGCAAATGGACGGGAAACACGACCCTGTTTCCAATCACGGCCGACATACTGTCACTGAACCATGGAATGTCCCAGAACCCCGGATACCGGAAAGCGGACTGAATCCTCACACGGACTCACCATGCCGTAACGGTATGCACCGCCGTATTCGCTCTGTAATGTGGTGCATACAAAGACTCTATCTCCGTGGCCGGAGCAGTGAACACACCACGCTGAGCGACATGGAAATCTTCGTATACCGAAGACTTTTCTTCAGGATAGGAGTCGAAATAAAACTCCGTAACGGCCGCTTTGACATTGCGGTAAGCTCTCGGAACTACACTGTACCATGAATTCACCCGCATCGGACGGAAAGAAAAACCGCAGAAGCCGGAAAGCTGATTTACAGGCCGCAGATTGGCCTCGCGGGGAGCCCTCAGCAATACGAAACTTCTGTTTTCTCCGTTTTCGATGCGATACTCCACGCGGATTTTGTCTCCTGCCTCGAGAATGTCGCCTTCCTTTATTTCTTCGAAGCGCGTGACTGTTCTGCCCTCCCGGTCGGGATCGGCAGAAGTCACCTCCCTAAGGAATATTCTTTCTATCTTGAATCCGTTTCCGGAGGCCTTTATCTCGGCAAAAGGCTTCTCATAGGTCTTCCGCAGAACTATGACCTTAACTGCCGGCAGCTCGTCCGAACCGCTCAGCACGGAATTGACTGCATCGGCATAAGCCGGTTCGGCTCCCCACATCTGAGTCTCCTTCTGAAGCATAAGCCATATCCTTATTCCGTCGGCCACCTTCATGGCTTCAGCTGCCGGACCGCTCTCCGTACGGGAATCACCGGCATACCGCGTCAGCAGATCGCAGATGAGGCTGTGGGCATAAACCTCGCTTTCGAGCAATCCCCTGAACGGCATTACGGCATCGGGATAATACATTCCCCCTTCTCTATGTTCCACCGCATACTCCAGCAGGGAGGCCGTATCCTCATCCAGTGAGGTCCGCATCTTTTTCCCGCCGGACAACACCACTCCCCACTTTTTCGCCAAAACCCTGCCGGCATCGGAAGAAAGCAGATTGGAAAGGGTCATAATGCGCCTGGCCTTGGGCAATATGGCACCGTTGAGGCCACGGTCTCCCTTGGGAACGAGATACCCTCTGACGTATTTTCTGAAAGACTTCATGAGAGCGTCGAAATCCCTGCCGCCGCCTTCGGGGCTGAACGGAACCGTAGGATAAAGAGACCTGACATGGAGGTACTGAGGATAAGAGAGCCCTCCGCACCAGTTCGGCCGCTTCATAGAGAACTGACTGTTGTCCAGATACTTCACAGATGAGGTCAAATCTTCGTCAAGCAAGGAAGCACGGCGGAGCTTTGCGAATCTTTCCAGCAGCACGGCCGTTATCACAGGTGAAGAATCCATGCTCTCGAACCATGCGAAACCTCCGTCGGCGTTTCTGCAGGACAAAATCTTTGCAAGCAGCTCGGCATCGCTCATATCGGAAGAAGGCATCACGACTCCGAGTTTGGCCGCCACGAGCCTCACATACAACGCCTCCGACAAAGACAGCACATCATCGCCGCCGGGTTCAGATTCGGAGGAAAGAGCATTCACGAGCATGTCCTTAACGGATATTTCCTTGTATTCCGCACCTTTATGACTTGTGTTCACAAATGCGGAACGAAGAGTCTCCATGGCAGCCTCCATGTCCGTTCCCGGAAGTATCACAGCCGAATGGGCTTCGGTCAGTTTCTGAACGTCGGCATAAACAGGTATTGACACGAACATCGCATCTCCTGCCAAAGACTGTTCCCCGTCGGGAACGAACTCCAACCTGATTCCTATTTCACCCTCCTCTGAGGGAACAGCTGCCGTGAAACGGCGGGCAAGCGTCTCTCCGGGAGAAATGCTGACCTTCTCCGAAGCCTGAACGACAGGTTCAGAACGCCTGTAATCTACGCCGACATACTGGAAGAACCGCAGACTGCCGCTGACGGATGAATCGGCCGATGAAGAAAGTGTGGCCGTAAGTTCATATTTGTCTCCGACATACAGATACTTCGGCTCAAACACAGACAGCTTGACCGGCAAGGTAACCGTCATTTCTCTGGTGAGAACCTCGTTGCGCATGTTTCTGTCATGGGCGAACAGCATGACTTTGTAGGTGGAAAGCTTTCCGGATGTGGAAAAATCCAGTCTGGCATTTCCCTCTACGTCACTGCGCAGGAACGGTTCGAAAGCCAAAGTGCCGGCGAAAACCTCGCGTGTTTCCACGGCCGGACCGTCAGATGCCGGCACGCTGTCCTCGACCGCCACTTCTTCCACAACTCCGTCAGCCATGTCCGCATTCATCATGGCAGCGCCTTTGGCCATCAGACGCGGCGAGGACATCCTGCCCCCGGGGGCCACGCCATTCAAATGCCCAAAGATACCTCCGTAATAAGAACTGTTCCCGCCTGCCTCATAAGACACATTCACGTAAGGAACGGACAATCCCGCGGGCATGACTTTGTTCCACCGGTTCTGCGCCACGGCATCTATGCTTTTGTCGTAAACGGCAGCGAGTATTTCAGTTTCCGGATCCGTCCGGAGCTCAAATGAATATGGTCTTCCGGGCAATGTTCTGTCCTGAAATGACAGCCACCTCAAAGGCAGCTCAGTCACATGTGAGCGGCGGCGTACCCGGGACTCGAAGCTGAACGTCCCATAGTCTTTAAAATAGAAGATTCTGACAAAAACTTCATCGGGATATGAACTCAAGTAAGGGACGGCTATCTTTTCAAGAGATCCTCTTCCGCCAGCCTCTCCGGAAAGTCTTACGGAACGGCTTTCAAGAAGCTTTCTCTCTTCTCCGAAGATTTCCATGACCGCCCATACGGGACGTCCGTCGGACGCACCGAAAAGCAATCCTATGTCGTCTCCAGCCTCCACCTCATCGGAAAGCAGCTTATAGTAATTCTTAAGCGGCACTTCCAGAACATCCGCATCCTTCTCCATCTTCAGGAACGTCACCTCTTTTTCTCCTTTTACCTCGTCCCCGTCCGGAGCCATGAGCGAACAGAAAGCACGAAGGGTGAACAGCCCCTGTCCGAAAGAGCCCAGGTCGAACCTCACCTCATCTCCGGAAGCGGCCTTTCCTTCATATATCATATTCCCTGCCGCATCCTTCAGTTCATATCGGACCTCAACCGGCATAATCTCCGCTGAAGTATAGGATCTTACGTGGATCCTGAACACCGCGGTGTCCGAATCTGTCGACAGATTGTCTCTCCTGACGGAATTGTCTTCCGTCCCGAAAACGGCACCGTCACTGTTCAAAAGCACAGCATCTACAGATATGTTCTCAAAGACACCTATCCTCTCGACGGCTGAAACACTCTCGCCGGTAAGGTCGGTTGCGGTCAGTTCCACTGAATACATGGACTGTTCTTTCGCGACGAAGAAAACCGTGAATCGGCCTTCCCCGTCAAAGGCAGCCTCTCCTTCACTTACACGGCCGCCCCAGCTGTCCACCTTGTACCTGAGATGTGCATCCGAAATCATGTGCCCGGAATACGCCGTGAGCTGTCCGCTTACCCTTACGGTATCTCCGGGGAAGTACAGTCTGCCGACATCGTCAAAGCCGATGCCGAAAGTCGGCGCTATGAATTCGTCCACCCTGAAATACTTATCTCCGCCGTATTCTTCTCCGTCGATCTCTATGCTGAACATACCGTTCCGCAATCCCGAAGGTATGGGGAATTCCCCGGCGACCGAACCGAAGGAGTTCGTGCTTAGAGAAATCTCTCCTATGCCGTTGCCCTCGGAGTCATTCATGACGGCCTTCACCGCCGTGCCTTCACCGGCCACGCGCAGGACACCGTGCGGGTCCGAATTGTAGAGTATGCTCTTGAACCTGACCGTATCTCCGGGATTATATGCCGCCCTGTCAAGGAAAATGTCACAGCCAGGCACCTCTCCGGAGGCCGTCGCTCCTGCGAAATCATGCCTTAGCCAAATGCGGAGATTATTGCTTTTACGGACGGTGGAATCCTTATCCGACACTGCGGAACAGTTGAGGTAGAATGCTCCGTTGCCTCCTTTCAACATTTCCCGGAACGAAGCGGGCAGAGGGGTGAAGCCCTCTTTCAGAGCGAAATCCCTTACGGACGCTACGACGCTGCC
Source organism: uncultured Muribaculaceae bacterium (assembly GCA_964441715.1). Taxonomy (GTDB): domain Bacteria; phylum Bacteroidota; class Bacteroidia; order Bacteroidales; family UBA932; genus Cryptobacteroides. The sequence goes on along the minus strand of CAYTYL010000017.1, from coordinate 13,903 downwards.
GTTTTTCAACAGATTCAGATCCGCCCGGCCGAGAGGTTTTCCGCTCTCCGCCCCGGCTACATATACTCCGAAACCCGAATATTCCTGTCTCGCAGCCAGTGAAAGCGAAAACTTGTTCCAATACCATGAGCCGTAGTCTCCCGCTTTCAGCAGATAATCGCCGTCGTCAAGAACCGGAACCACCGTCCTCAACGTATCGGAAACATAGAATCTGCGTGCAGGATTGTTCAGTACAGCCTTCCACAAAGGTTTCTTTCCTCCGTCCTCAGGGAAGACCGACAGCTCGACCGAGGGGAGATTCCTGACCGCGGCCACAATCTCTTTTCCTGCTACATATACAAAGGCGTCCTTGCCCTCCAGCGTCTCCACAAGCCCTTTTACATCTGCATATTCTTTGGCAAGCCCGGCTTCGGCCCCTTTCAGAGACTTTCTCCTTTTCTCAAAGTCGAGACAGTCCGAATACAGGGACTTGAAATCTTCCTCCCTCTCTTCTTTCATGGAAAGACTGTCCAGCCTCAATGACAGAAGATCTCCCTCGGCAAACATTCCCACAGCCCTGCCTCTGTACTTTGCGGCCAGGCTGCCGAGCGCTTTCTTCCTTTCTTCCGCAGAACGGTTCAGGCCGGCCTTCATATATTCGGCATATGCTCCCGAAGGATATGGATATGACTCCAACGCGGAATAGCCGCGACCGAGCCAGAGGGCATACTCGTAATCGTCGCTTATGTACCCGGGCAACAGTCCGTACATCAGAGACGCTGTTTCTCCACCTCTGTAGAACGCTTCGTTCCGGCCGGCCTTGAGCCTTGCAGAATCGGCCGCCACCATGTCGAAGTACTCCTTGCCGAAGTTGTAATGGCCGTCGGCATAGAAAGTCACCGTCACCACTGGTTCGTCATATTTCCTGACGGCCGAGCCGAAGGCTTCCGACAGCGAATCCACGGTCTTCCAGTTCACCGAACCGGATACATCCGCATAAGCCCGCCACGCATCATAGAAGTCCCGCGACAGACGTCTCTTTTCCGCCTCTCCGATGATTCCGCGCAATATTTCAATGGACTTGGCAGGCCTGTCCTTGCGCGATGCGGCGGCATACGCTTCCCATTGCTCCTTAAGCACATGGCCTGTTTTATCGGGCTCAACGGCCCCGGTGCCGCGGGTGCCGTAGGCAGCCATGGCAAAAAAACATACGGACAGAATTATTGAGATGACAATCAAGAGTTTTTTCATATTGAGACGGTTTTAAACAACGGAAGTGCCTCCGCTACGGCAAATGTACTGCCGCCGATGTAAACGAGTCCTTCGGGACCGGATCCGGCCATGGCCGCACGGACGGCATCGGCCACTGATGCGTGGACATGAAGATTGTCCGCAGGAGCGCCTTCGCTTCTCAGATATGCGGAATAGCGTTCCATGATGTCCGATGCCGGAAGGGCCCGCCTTATGGATGGAGCGGCGAAATGATACTCCGCACCGCGGGGCATCAGAGGCAATATGGCGTCAAGGTCCTTGTCGGCCATGACGGAATATACGATGGAAAGCTTGCCGTATTTCCCGCTTGCCATCATTTTTTCAAGCTGGCCGAAGTTGTTGCGTAGGGCATGGGCGTTATGTCCTATGTCACATATCGTCAGAGGACGGTCCGAGAGTTTTTCCCAACGCCCGTGAAAGCCCATTCTGGAAGCCGTATGTTCCAACGCATCTTCGGACACGCCGTCCGACATGCCGAGCAGATCCAGAGCCGTCATGGCAGTACGCAGGTTCTTCCTCTGATATTCTCCGCGCAAGTCCATCATGCTTTCCACTTCCGGAGCGTCTTTCCACAGTGACGGGAGGTAATCTTCCGCAAACACGATACGGCTGCCTGACAGAGCGGCCCGTTCTTCAAACACCGGGCGAGTCTCGGGATTGTTCTCTCCTATCACCACGGGGACTCCTTTCTTGATGATGCCCGCCTTTTCACCGGCGATTTCAGCCAGAGTGTTTCCCAGAAGGTCGCAATGGTCAAGCCCGATGGACGTTATTACGGACAGGACAGGCGTGATTATGTTCGTGCTGTCGAGACGGCCTCCGAGTCCGGTCTCGACGACAGCCATATCGCAGCCTTCATCCGCGAACCACTTGAACGCCATGCCGGTGGTTATCTCGAAGAAAGACAGGGAGAGCTTTTCGAAATCACCGCCGTAGCGCATTATGAAGTCGTAGACATATTTTTCCGGGACAAGCCTGGCCGGGCCGTTTCCTTTGATCAGCCTCATCCTTTCTCTGAAGTCCAGAATGTGCGGAGATGTGAAAAGTCCCGTTTCGGAGCCATGGGCGGAGATTGCCGAGGCAAGCATGTTGGAAACGGAGCCCTTGCCGTTGGTGCCGGCCACGTGGACAGAAGAGAAGGATCTGTCCGGGAGTCCGAGCAGGGCATTGAATTCCGACATCCTCTCCAGACCGGGCTTATACGCCTGATTGAACGGGACATTCTGTACGGAAGGAAAGCGCAGGAAAAGTGCCTTCACCGCATCATCGTATCTTTCTTTTGAAAAAGCTGCAATCATCGCCCTGAATTTTGAAGTAAAGCCAAATTTACCTAATTTTACATAATGTCTGCATTGAAAGCCAACATATCAGTCCTCAGGTCGCCATACATCATAGACGGCGTCCGGAAAAACGTGACTCCCCAGGCCATGCTCGACTCCGCCGGCGGGAAAGAGACCTCCCGGTCCGACGGAACTTTCGACCCTATCGTGGATGAAAGCATAGACCCCGTACCCAAGACCGTCACTCCCGACCCTGCACAGTATAAACGCTACTTCCGCGGAAACCTTGCAGCCGGAGAACGTGTTTTTCCTCTGTGCTACAGCGCGGCCTTCACCAAGGTGAAGATAGCTCAGGCGCTGATCGACGCAATCTGGAAAAAAGGTCATTTCCGCCTCGGAGACCTTTCGGTTTCCGCATCATGGAAATGGAACTTCGACGAAGTCGGCGGCATGGCGGCGTTTTACGCTTCCGTGGAGGCCGCATGTGAATATCTCGACGGACTTGGTGTCACCCTCGGCTCCTACAGCGTAAAGTCTTCAGACGTGACATCCCTGGAATTCAAGGTCAGGCTGTCCGGCAGAGATGAAAACGACGAGGAGGACGGCGAGGAAGTTACGGACAGCGGATTTCTGATTCCGGAGCTGCCTTTCAAGACGGAAAAGCACAGCATGGGAAGGAACAGAAAATGTCCCGAGACCGCCTCCGGAGCACCTGGAGACTGGATAATCTACCTGCCTTTCGACACATGCCAGCCTACGCTCGGAGCTTCATTGCTTTCGGAAACTTCCGACATCTTCTGCGGAAACGCGCCCGACATCCTGGACGCGGACTATTTCATCGACTGCTATGAAGTCGTAAGGGAACTCGTGGAGGACGGCATAGTAAAGGCCGGCGTCACGGTGGCGGACGGAGGGCTGATGTCGGCCCTCAGACGCATCGTTCCCGAGGGCATGGGCATGAACGCCGAGGTCGGTTCCATAATGAAATCCTACGGCGGCTGCGACATGACTCAGGTTCTGTTCGCGGAGACTCCGGGCATAGTGATAGACATTCCGGACGACGACTACGACTACATCGATGCCGAAACTCTGCTTCAGGATGTGGCATACTATCCCATAGGGCACATCAGTCACGATGCCCGCGACATTTCCGCAACGGCTTCCGACAGCTCCGACATAACGAACATACTCAACTCCCTGCTCGGAGGCACCATCTCCGAAGGAGAGGATTAATTCATAACAGAAAAACGATACTGCCATGTCAATCTACGCAAACGTTCCGGACAAGAACTCAAAAAACAAAAAGCCGAAGATTTTCGTTCTGGACACCAATATCATCCTGCATGACTACAGGGCCATAAAGAAGTTTCAGGACAATGACCTTGTCATCCCCATAGCGGTCATCGAGGAGCTGGACAAGTTCAAGAAAGGAACCGACGCCCTGAGCTTCAACGCAAGGGGTTTCATGAGAAACATCGACAAGCTTACCGAAGGCAAGATGTTCGGCAGGCACGGGGTATCACTCGGCAATGGTCTGGGAAACATAAAGATAGAACCCAACCATCCTTTTCCCGATTCCATGAAGGACCTTTTCCACGATGACATCCAGGACCACAGAATACTCGCCACGGCCATCTGGGTAAGGGACAACAACCCCGACAGGTTCGTAGCTCTGGTAACGAAGGACATAAACCTCAGAATGAAGGCCAAGGCCGTCGGGATGGAGGCTCAGGACTACCTCACCGACAGGGTCGAAGAGAACAAAATCGAAAACAGCCTCAAGGAAGTCCAGTATGTGGACAAATATGACCCTCAGGCCATACAGGAACTCACCTACGGACAGGACAATGTGGCCGACTGGAAACTCGTGTGCGCGACGGAACCGGCCGCGAACAGCCTGTTCGTGCTCCGGAACGGAGATTCACCCGTTGCCGCGCGGTTTGATGCCGACAAAAAGAAGCTCGTCCTCGTGAGGAGCCGGCAGGCCTACGGGATAAAACCGAGGAACATCGAGCAGAAGCTGGCCATGGACGCATGTCTCAACCGCAGGATTCCGCTTGTCTCGCTTACGGGCGGTGCCGGCACCGGCAAGACTCTCATAGCGCTCGCATCCGCGCTGGAGCAGGAAAAGGATTACGATCAGATCATCCTTTCCCGACCCACCGTCACGCTGGGCAACCAGGAAATCGGTTTTCTCCCCGGTGACCAGAAGGCCAAGATGAGTCCGTTCCTGCAGCCGCTCATGGACAACCTGAACGTGATAAAAGCCCAGTTCAGGCCGTCGAGCAAGGAGGCCCTGCACCTGGAAAGCATGCAGAACGACGAGAAGCTGCTCATCACTCCCCTCGCCTACATAAGGGGCCGAAGCCTCGGCAAAGTGTTCTTCATAATAGATGAAGCCCAGAACCTTACCCCGCACGAAATAAAGACCATCATAACGCGGGCCGGGGAAGGCACGAAGATGGTTTTCACCGGTGACATCTTCCAGATCGACCAGCCCTATCTGGACCAGTGGTCCAACGGACTTACCCACCTGGGAGAGAAAATGGCCGGCCAGAAGCTATTTGAACATGTATTCCTGCGCAAAGGCGAACGGAGCGAACTCTCGGAGCTTGCCGCCAAACTTCTGTAGCCGCCAAACTTCCGTAGAGGTACGAAAAAATCGGTAAAATCACATGCAAACGATTTCGGACATCCGTTATAAAAGAGTATATTTGCAAATCTAAAGGGTATTAGAAATTGACGGATACCGAGAAACATTTATATTACAAACCATAATACGCTATGTTTGAAAACAAGAAAAGAGTTTACCGCTTCGGCGGAAAAACCGCGGAAGGCAACGGCAAGATGCGCGAGCTCCTTGGAGGAAAAGGAGCCAACCTTGCCGAGATGAGCCTTCTGGGCATGCCTGTACCCGCAGGATTCACGATAACCACCGAATGCTGTGCAGAATACTACGCCCTGGGCGGAGGCTACAGCAATGACCTCAAAAAAGAAGTGGCCCATGCGCTCAAAGCCACGGAAGACATAATGGGCAAAAAGTTCGGCGACACCGAAGATCCGCTTCTCGTGAGCTGCCGCTCCGGAGCCAGAAGTTCCATGCCCGGCATGATGGACACCATCCTGAACATCGGACTCTGCTCGGCCACCATCCCCGGACTCATCAAAAAGACGGGCAACCCGCGTTTCGTATATGACGCATACAGAAGGCTCATAATGATGTATTCCGACGTCGTGATGGAAAAGGCGGAAGGAATCGAGCCCGCTGACGGCCAGGGCATACGCCAGCAGCTGGACCGCATGATGAGCGAACTCAAAGCTAAAAAAGGCTATTCTTCCGACACCGACATAACGGCGGACGAACTCAAAGACCTCTGCGTCAAGTTCAAGGCAAAGGTCAAGGAAGTCCTCGGAGTAGATTTCCCGGACAATGCCAATGACCAGCTCTGGGGTTCCATCGGCGGAGTCTTCAAATCATGGAACGGCAAGAGAGCCATCGCATACAGAAGAATCGAGAAGATTCCGGATGACTGGGGAACGGCCGTGAACGTACAGTCCATGGTATTCGGAAACATGGGCGACACTTCCGCCACCGGCGTGGCATTCTCCCGCAACCCGGCGAACGGTGACAACAAATTCTACGGAGAATGGCTCATAAACGCGCAGGGCGAAGATGTCGTGGCCGGCATCCGCACTCCGAACCCTCTCAACGAGGCCACCAAGAGCGAAAAGAACAAAAACCTCACCTCTCTTGAAAAGGCGATGCCTGAGGTATATAAGGAACTGGACGGAATCAGGAAAACTCTCGAGGACCACTTCCATGACATGCAGGACATCGAGTTCACAATCCAGGAAGGAAAACTGTGGATGCTTCAGTGCCGTATCGGCAAGAGGACAGGTCTTGCAGCCCTCAGAATGGCCATGGACATGCTGAAAGAAGGCATGATCGATGAGAAGACGGCCGTCATGAGACTTACGCCTGCACAGCTCGATGAAGTTCTGCATCCCATTCTGGATCCGGCTTCCGAAAAGAAGGCCAAAGTCATCGCCCAGGGTCTTCCCGCTTCTCCGGGCGGAGCCGTAGGCACAATCGTATTCACTTCCGAGGCCGCCATGGAAGCCCAGAAGGAAGGACGCAACGTCATTCTCATACGTGAAGAGACCTCTCCTGAGGATATCGAGGGTATGCGCGCCGCGGCAGGCATCCTCACCACGCGCGGAGGAATGACCTCGCATGCCGCCCTTGTGGCACGCGGATGGGGAAAATGCTGCATAGTCGGCTGCGACTCCATGAAGATCAACCTTGAAAAGAAAACCATCACCTTCGGAGACGATGCCAAAGTCTACAAAGAAGGAGACTGGTTCAGCCTCAACGGTTCCAAAGGTCTGGTCTACAATGCTCGCATAGACACCATGGACGCCACCGAAAATCCCCTGTTCACCGAATTCATGGCCATTGTGGACAAGTACCGCAAGCTCGGAGTAAGGACGAATGCCGACACTCCCGAAGATGCGGCCAAGGCTCTGAAGTTCGGGGCTGAAGGAATCGGACTCTTCCGTATCGAGCACATGTTCTACGGCAAGAATTCCGAAAAGCCCCTTTCCATGATGCGCAAGATGATTCTCTGCAGCAACGACAAGGAAAGAAGAGACGCTCTGTCGGAGCTCGAGCCTTACATCAAGGCTGCCGTCAAGGGCACTCTTTCCATCATGGACGGCAAACCGGTCGTGTTCCGTCTGCTTGACCCGCCTCTGCACGAATTCGTTCCAAAGAGCGAAGACAAGAAAGAGGAACTCGCCAAGGAGCTCGGAGTAAGCGTAAGCGAGATTGAAAAGAGAGGCGAGGCTCTCCACGAAATCAACCCTATGATGGGTCACCGCGGAGTGCGTCTGCACGTTTCGTTCCCTCTCATCGCGGAAACTCAGTACAGAGCCATATTCGAGGCTACGGCCGAACTCGTGGAAGACGGCAAGCATCCTCTTCCGGAAATCATGATCCCTGTCACCGTATCGGCAAGAGAGCTCAGCTTCCAGAAGGCGATATGCGACAGAGTGAAGGCGGAAGTGGAAGGCAGATTCTCCACCAACATCAAGTACAAGTTCGGAACAATGATCGAGATCCCGCGTGCCGCACTGACGGGCGACCGCATGGCAAGAGCCGCGGAGTTCTTCTCATTCGGAACCAACGACCTCACCCAGATGACATACGGATTCTCCCGTGACGACGTCGGAACCTTCATGGGTGACTACCTCGGAAACAAGATTCTGGACAGCGACCCGTTCCAGACCATAGACACGAAGGGTGTCGGCAAACTCGTCGAATACGGAATCAATTCCGGACGTTCCAAGAGGCCCGACCTCGTATGCGGAGTCTGCGGAGAGCACGGCGGAGATCCCGCTTCCATCAAGTTCTTCAACAGCATCGGCATCGACTATGTTTCATGCTCTCCTTTCAGAGTGCCTGTAGCCCGTCTTGCCGCCGCCCAGGCTGCCATCCAGCAAAGCAAATGAATCTGCGGTAAAGCACGATAACGATTAGAGCAGGCTGCGTCTTAAGTCCGACCGGACTTGACGCAGCCTCTTTTTAAAGTCAGAATACCGTTTGTTATCTGCTTTCTCGCCATAGCTCTCACAGGAGGATTCCGCTCTTTTAGCCGTGAGCTGTCATCAGTTCTTATAATTTCTCATGTCAGCGGTTTCTCATGTCAGCGGCAATTGCAACAATGCAGGACTTGACAGGATTTGCGATTGCAGGACTAAGCCGGATTTGCGGGAACGGACGAAAAAATCCCGGAAGATTCGGCGGAATCTTTCGGGATTCATTTAATTCAGCTCAAGGCTAATACCTGTTCAAAGGACGGCCGGAGGTCATCATGTGTACCTTCTTCTTGACGTCTTCCAGAACGGCGGCATGAGCGGCGAGTTCCTTTTTCTGAGCCTCATCCGGTTCTTTGGCGGTAATGGCCGCGATATGCTCGGAGGCGGACTGAAGTATCGTATCTATAAGATTGACGATATCCACCATGTCTTTCTCCATGAAACCTCTCGAAGTCACGGCAGGAGTGCCTATGCGAAGTCCGGATGTCTGGAAAGCATTGCGGCTGTC
>CAYTYL010000017.1:0-5256 GCA_964441715.1 uncultured Muribaculaceae bacterium | reverse complement strand
TCGAAAGGTACCATGTTCTTGTTGACGGTGATGTCCGCCTTCACAAGCTCCTTCTCGGCGACTCTTCCGGAAACTTCAGGGAATTTGGTACGGAGGTCTATGAGCATGAGATGGTTGTCAGTTCCTCCGGAAATGATCTTGTATCCTCTTGAAATGAATTCCTTGCACATGGCCTGTGCGTTGGAAACCACCTGCTTCTGATATTCCTTGTACTCAGGCTGCATGGCCTCATAGAAACATACGGCTTTGGCCGCGATGACGTGCTCGAGAGGGCCTCCCTGGATGCCGGGGAAAACACTTGAGTTGAGGATAGCGCTCATCTTCTTGATTTCGCCCTTGGGAGTTTTCAAGCCCCATGGATTGTCGAAATCCTTGCCCAGAAGTATGACTCCGCCGCGGGGTCCGCGAAGGGTCTTGTGAGTGGTGGAGGTGACTATGTGGGCGTATTTTACAGGATTCTTCAGCAGGCCTGCGGCTATGAGCCCGGCAGTGTGCGCCATGTCTATCCACAGCAATGCACCCACCTTGTCGGCAATGGCACGCATACGCTCGTAGTCCCATTCCCTGGAATATGCGGAAGCTCCTCCGATTATGAGTTTGGGTCTGCATTCGAGAGCCTTGGCCTCCATAGCGTCATAATCGATTCTGCCGGTCTCCGGATCGAGTCCGTAAGGAACCGCATGATAAAGGATTCCGGAGGCGTTTACAGGAGAGCCGTGGGTAAGGTGACCGCCCTGGGAAAGATCGAGTCCCATGAATGTGTCGCCCGGCTTGAGACATGCCATGATTACCGCCATGTTGGCCTGAGCGCCGGAATGAGGCTGCACGTTGGCGTATTCGGCATCCGCCATAGTAACGCTTTCCGGGATAGCCTTCGGCGTATTTGTTTGTACAGATGGAGCCCATGGCCTCCATCACCTGATCACTGACATAGTTTTCAGACGCGATCAGTTCAAGCCCCGACGACTGCCTTTCCTTCTCCTTCTTGATCAAATCAAAAATCTGCAGATCCTGTTTCATAAAAATGTATTCTTAGAGTATAAATATTTCAAAGTGTTTCCGGATCGATTCTCCTCTTACGGCCTGACAAATATAGCTATTAAAATCCGATTTCTATCATAAAATCAAATCTGAACCGCATACGGACCCGGCGTCACCGTTATTGAAGGAATCTGCCTATTTTTGCAGATATTAAGCTTCGGCGACCTTAAAAGACACGACGACATGCCCAAAGACAGAAAACTTTTGAACATTGAACTGTGCAGAGTCTCACGCGAAAGATACGGAACTCTGCCGGAATCCGGAATATGCGTTGTTCTCGACAACGTGAGAAGCGCTCACAACATAGGTTCGGCCTTCCGCAGCTGCGATGCGTTCAAGGTCGACAGAATCTTTCTCTGCGGGATATGCGCAGTCCCCCCTTCCGCCGAGATCCACAAGACCGCTCTCGGTGCGGAATCAAGCGTAGCGTGGGAATACTCCGCCGACACTCTCTCCGTCATAGAAAAGCTTAAGGCCGAAGGATATGTGACGGCAAGCGTGGAACAGACCGTCCATTCCGAAAAGCTGGACGGATACCGTCCGGACAAAGGGAAGAAGTATGCCCTCGTCTTCGGGAATGAAGTAGAAGGGGTCAGCCAGAGCGTCGTGGACGCATCTGATCTGACCCTCGAAATTCCGCAATACGGAACAAAGCATTCGCTCAACGTATCGGTTGCCGTAGGAATACTGCTATGGCATTTCCGGCTGTTCCGCGGCTGATGATTCTATCTTGCCCTGACTCTGGTCTGTGACGGCTCGATATCCTTCATCTCGGGGATGTTGTCTCCGTCCAGCGCCATCATTATGATTGCGTCCAGATTCCACTGTGCGACATCGTTGGTGCCGACCCTCGGATCCTCATATATGGGATGAAGGACCGTGGAACCGCCTACCCTGTCCAGACGGACACGGGGCACGACATTGCCGTTTTCATCTATCACTCCGTCAAGGAAACGCTTCCATGCGAGTTTAGCGAGATAATCATTGCCCGTACGCTTTGCGGCAAGCGCGGTAAGGCGCGGAATGTTCCAATGTCCCCACCAGTTTGCATATTTGGCGTTCTCCGGAAGATTTCTTATGGGATCGTCCTTGGGCACTCCATACCAGGACGCATATTCTTCATATGTCCTGTTGAAAGCCTCGTTGCCCACCTCGTCCAGAATCTCGGCGAAAATCTCGACGCTGCTCTGCAGGTTGGCAAGATGGTTCTTGTTGGTGACCCATGAAGGGTCTCCCTCGTAGGTCAGCACTCCCGTGGCAGGGTCGTACCCGTAAGGGCCCATGCCAGTGAACAGGCCGTTCGGGAGATTGCAGAGTGAATTCATGCCCGCATTGATTTTGTCCAGCCATTTCTTTTCACCGGTACGTTCCCACTCGGTGAACCAGTTGCCCACCAGAGAAGTCCAGTCGGGCCCCCAACGCAGTCTCGTAGGCTGGGCGGTCGGGAATTCATCCCTGCCCTGCGCCCTTATCAGAGGGTCAAACTCCAGCAAGGCTTCGTCCGCATCCACGGTGTCATGCATGATGTCCCCGAGGCGGTCATCAGTAGTAAGGTAGTAGCAGTATCTGTTCCACCAGGCCTGTCCGACCCTGACTTCCTTGGCTCCGCATCCCCAATGGGAAACGTTGTGGCGCGTTCCCAGTCCTTTCATTCTGCCGATATGATATGAATCCACCTCGGAATTGTGCCTGGTCATGGCCTCCGCCAGACGGTACACGTCCTCGCGTCCGCTGCGCAGGAATTCAAGCCAGAGCCAGATGGGAGTTTCAAGTTCGGTATTGTCCCACGCCTTTCCGCCATGGTCGTAGTTCCAGACATGGCGTGTTCCGTTGAACGAATGCATGAAATCTCCGTAATTCCAGAATCCGTACCAGCGCTGAACCTCCACGGCGTCTTTGTAGAAGACGAGATAGTTGTCAATCTGTTCTTCTATGTAACGCTGCGTATCGTTCCCGCCGGTCGCGGGAAGAGACCAGCTGCCGAACACTCCGGTACCGTGCAGATACTCCGGAACAGGCATGAGACGGGATATCTCCTGACCGGCTCCGGCCTGCTCCACGATCCTGTCACGGGAAGGCATGACGGAGTACGGGAAGACCGTGAGCTCGCTTGTGCGGGCTATGCCGTAAGGAGTCGCGTATCCTTCCACGTAGTCCTCATAAGATGAGCCCAGCCCGTGTCCTTCGATGTCGTAATGACGGAGATCCATGGCATCGCAGCTCGGACTCCACATCCACACGGTAAGCTTTCCCTTGTCGCTTCTCATGAGGGAAGCGTCGAGTTCCGCCGGGAAAGACTGCCAGAAATCCTTCAGAGAAACGCCCAGGCCTCCGCTGACGTCACCGGCAAGGATGTATCCGGGCGAACGGTGTCCGCCGGCAGTTCCGAACCAGGTCGCCTGGTCACAGGTACGTTTCCGGATGGTGTAGCCGTCGGAATTGGGCTGCACAAGCTTGTAGTCATTGTACTTGGCCCATTCTCTCAGGTTAAGCTTTGAATATTCAGGCATCTGCGCATAATCGGCCGTTCTCTGTCCGAGCACCTGCCTGACGCTTTCATCAGGCATACGCATGATTGCGGACATTCTTTCCCTGCTCATCTTTCCGCTCCGCAGAGAATCCTCAACATCTTTGGGCATAACCCTTACCTGCCCCAGCAAAGGTTCCACGGCCTCTGACCACAGACCTCCGTCCTCTCCGGCAAATGCCACATGACGGTTCTGAAGTTCCTCCCTGAAAGGAAGCGAGAACTCGATGCCGATACCTTTTATATAATCTTTCTCCTGGTCTCCGTCAAACACGAACGTATGGACGATGCGGAAAGGCTCCGCACCTTTAAAGATGTAAAAGCGGAGAGTAAAGGGAAGAAACTCCCTGCCTCCGTTCAAAGCCTTGTGCACACCTTGGATTTTCACCACGGAAGCGACCTCTCCGTCACGTTCCACCTCCACGGAATTAATCTTGCTCTCATAGTCACCGTAGGAAAGCAGGTTTTCCGCCATCCGTGAGCGATCCTCGAGCTTAAGCACGAGTCTGCCGTCTTCCGCCACCGTCTTTCCGTCCATTTCAATGCTTTTCACGACAGACGATCCGCTCGTGGGGAAAACTATCCTGTACAGTCCGTTGTTCACCGTGATTTCCGACTCCGTCCTGGACTCCACGAGGCCGGACGACGCAGTACTTTTTGCCTTGGACAATTTCTTGACGGTACGGGCATCGGCCTTGACGGCTTCAAGAGTCAGAGCCTCTCCGCTTCCGGAAGGGATAGTGGCATAGAAACCCATCCACTTCACGCTGCCGTCATTGTAGCGTGCCAGAGGCCAGGACTGAACGGGGATTGCCGCTCCTTCGGCATCTTTCAGCGTAAAGCTGCCGTATTCGTTCATTTCCCCTTTGGAGAAGGGAACGCCGAAACTCTGGCCGACAGCATAGGCGGGTTCCGTGCCGATCCAGTGCAGATCGACCTTGGTCTGCGCTCCGGCCGTCAGGACGGACAGCACGGAGAGCGCAGAAATCACCAACTTTTTTGCATTTTTCATGGTCTTATCAGTTAAGCTTTTCTGTTCAATTGTTTATGGGCCGGATTACGAAGTTGAAATCCTTTTCTCCGGCATGCACCATGTAAGGCTCGGAAGGAAGCGCACCCCAGGAGTTGACACAGCCCAGCCCCATCTGCACAAGGTCAAAGGTCACATGTGTGGTACCGTTGCTGCGGTCGAAATCATGGGCCTTGTATCTTATGTCCAGAGAATGCTGCGAGGCGGCCGGCTGCCAGTTGGTATTGTTTTCTTTGTACACCCTGCGGCCGAGGAAAGCCACATCCAGATCCTCTATGCTGAAAGGCAGGGCCGAGGCGGAAAATTCCGCATCCGAAGTGATTTCAAGCCCCATTCCGTTGTCGTCGCATATCCTGAACCATCTCAGCCCTGTTTTGGTTCCTGATTCCTGCGTACGCACATAACCGTAATGGTACTGGTCCCGGACCTTCTGCACATAATGCCCCGTCAATGCGGAACTTGATCTGTCGGAATAGTTTTCCCAAGGGCCCTTTCCGAAGAAATCCACGGTGGAGAAACGGCCCGGCATGGCGAAACGCATACCGAAGCGGAACATGTCGGGACATGACGAAAGATTCCCGGCATCCCGCATGGACTCCACGGCATCGATGACTCCGTCACCGTACAACGTGTAGCTCATTATGATTTTCGCCGCTAC